>JAOZOM010000119.1 GCA_029933275.1 Anaerolineales bacterium
TAAGAAGGTTGCCCTTTCATGCCTACGCGGCGTAAACGAATACGAACCATTGGATTATCTCCTATTTTCTTTCTTTAATTAGTTTTGTTTTTTTGTCTTTCTGAGTAAATTGTACTTAAGCAAAAGGTGAGGACGCTAAAGGGGGCGTTTCCTTCCACTTCTTTTCCAATTCTAACCAAACAAACGTGAGAGACCACGTCCGCCAGATTTTTGAAGTTGTTTGAAGAGTTTGCGAGTCTCGCGAAACTGCTTCATTAGCCGATTTACATCTTGCACATCATTCCCGGAGCCAGCGGCTATCCGTCTACGACGGCTGGCATTCAAAACTTTCGGGTTTCGCCGTTCGATCACGGTCATCGAGTTCAAAATCGCTTCGGTACGTTTTAGCTGCGATTCCATTTCATCTTGCGGGATATTTCGCGCCGCCTGCCCCATCTGACCGGGAAGCATATCCATAATTTGCCCCAAGGGTCCCATTTTGCGAACTTGGCGCATCTGCTCCATCCAATCTTCGAGGGTAAATTCACCGCTCATCAATTTGGAGGCTTGCTTCTCGGCATCTTCCTCGCTAAAAGCGGCTTCGGCTTTTTCTATCAGCCCAATCATATCACCCATGCCCAAGATGCGGGAGGAGAGTCTGGATGGATCGTAAGACTCAAGGGCATCTAGCTTCTCACCGGTGCCGAGGAATTTAATCGGGACACCGGTTACGGAACGGATGGAAATCGCCGCGCCGCCGCGAGCATCGCCGTCCATCTTCGACAGAATCAAGCCAGTTAGCTGGATAGCATCCCTAAACCCTTCAGCGATGGGCAACGCCTCCTGACCAATCATCGAATCAACCACGAGCAGAGTCTCGACAGGATTCGTGTTTTTGGCTACGGCGCGTAACTCGTTCATCATCTCGCCGTCAAGCTGGGAGCGTCCCGCCGTGTCGATAATTAGCACAGTGAAACCGCCCTTCTTGGCTTGCTTGAATGCCTTAGCCGCCAATTTTTCAGGCTTGAGACCCTCTTCCCAGAAAACGGGAATATCAATCCGCTCGCCGAGGGATTGTAATTGCTGTGCCGCGGCAGGACGATAAGGGTCACCCGCGGCAAGCATGACGCGTTCCCCGCGTTGACGAAGAAATTTTGCTAATTTACCGGCTGCGGTCGTTTTCCCTGCGCCTTGTAAACCAACTAGCATGATGACGCGCGGTTTCTCGCCGCTTAAGGCGAGCGGAGCGGGATCACCGAGTGTGGCGATAAGTTCGCTATGGACAATTTTAATGACCTGCTGACCGGGGTTGAGTGCTTTATTAACTTCCGAGCCAGTTGCTTTTTCTCGTAGACGAGCGACAAAGGTTTTGACAACGCTATAATGTACATCCGCTTCGAGTAATGCCAAGCGGACTTCGCGCATCGCTAAATCTACGTCTTCGGCAGAGAGTTTGCCGCGACGCTTGAGTTTATCAAAGACTTCGTTGAGTCGTCCTGTGAGTGTTTCGAACAAAATATATCCTATATTATGTCTTGAGTGAAAAGCCGTCAGATTTTAGCGTGGAAAAGCGAGATGGTCAAGGACTTTTTTGCATATTAAAGAGGAGAGCGGGGTTTTATAAGGGGAATTTTTTACAGGTATATCGCTTTTTTAACGGGAGCAAGCCCAAATTCACGCGCGAAGCGGCTCTTTATCCACCTACTGGATATATTTGTCTATCCGAGTCGTATCTGCTCTGAGATTGCGCTTTCGGAATCCGTCCCTGACGATAAAAGGGAGATAGAGCAATACTCCGCCCACAATGCCGATTCCCTCGAGGTAGAGGAGGTAAATAGGATAATCGGGAAGCAAATCAAGGAGAAGGTTCCCAGCCGGTTTAGCGTTGAGATAGAGGTAATTGCCACCAAAATAAGTGTTGAGACCAAAAACAATAGCCATGAAGATATTGGCAGTCAAGAAAACGCGCAAAAGAGATTTCCAACCCAGCTCTATCTCCTCTTCGGCGACAGACATATAGATTGCGGAGAGGAGAATGATAGCGGGGGAGATGAAAGTGTAGAAAAAGCGATAATGTGGGAAGCCGTAAAGTGCCAAATCGGGGAAAATTAGCGCATAGAGAGCGACAAGGATGCCGATGAGATACGTCAATTCGTAGAGTTTTTGACTTTTCTTGAGGAGCATAAATGCACTTATCCACGCGAAAATACTGAGGAGGCTGACGGGGATAATGGTGATTGGAATACCATAAATCATTTTTACAGTATCTATTCCTTGATAGAAATAAAGCCAGAGATAGGAAATAATTTCGTTGATGATGAGAATCTGCGCCATAACTTCGCGAAGGCTGGCTTTATCTTCAGCATCCAGCTTTTGGCGCGTGAGGAGAATGAGGAGAATAAGGAGAAGCGTAATTCCCAAAACGATTAAATGGCTAAGCCCAAAGCGTTGAAATGGCTCTCCTTGATAATCAGCAACGAGATAAGGGGAGATATTTTGTGCGTAGTATTGGGCAATTGTATCTAAAACTGTTTCTAGATCCATAGGATTTGCTCTATTATATTTGCCTGCGGATTATGCGATTTTCACAGAATAATCGTGCCATCTGCAACTAAATCCAGCCTAAGCTGATGAAAAGGATTAGCGCAATTATATCAAATGCCCAAATCCCACCAACGGTAAGAAGTTTTCTCTTCATATTTTCCATATCGTAAACACAAAAGGCGACTAGGAAAAAGGTGAGATAGCCAAAAAGGAAAATTAAGAACGGTGCGCCGCGATTCCACCAGATGTATTCCCAAGTGAGGGCGTTGACAGAATTGAGGAGATATTCGATAAAAACGCTAAAGGCAGAGCCAGCAAACGCAATAAACCAACGATTGTTGATGCCGAGAATCTTTGCATTTTTATCGGGGAGAAGCATTTTTGTCCAAATAATGCCGGCAACACTAAACATGAACATGATTTCAATGCTCAATCCCGCCAGAATGATATAGGCACTGCTCCCCGGCGTTCCCCAAACAGGTGCGTAACCGCTAAAGTGGAAGAATAGCCCGTTCCAGATTTCGTTGAACCAGTCCATCCCCCAAAAGGCGAGACCGGCGAGGACGAGACTCCAATTCCGCTTTTCGACTTCGACTGTGTAGACGTAAAAAGCAAAAGAAAGCATCGGAATAACGTACCATTGGAAATGGCTCCCGTCGCGAAGGACAGCGAGAATTTGAACAGAGGATTCGGGCATGATTTTCTCCTTTTTGAGTTTAAGGTTGAAAGTTGTAAGTTTGAAGGTTGGAAAGTCTGAAAGTTAAAAATTTGCGAGGCAAAGTGAAATTTAAATATCAAACTTCGCTTGTTCTTCCGCTACTCGTCTGATTTTTTGCGCCCGTTTGAATGTCCCGTAAGAGGGCGGCATTTCGATTGTTTTGCCCGCTAAAATTTCTTCAATCGTCAGGATTTGAATACGGGGATATGTTTTCTGCCAAAGCTCGGATTCATAAAATCCCGCCGAGGCGGCTTCGGTGACCATATTCCGACTCGGTTTTTCGAGGGTGATGAAGAGTCCGATAGCGGCATCTTCTCTTTCGACCACGCCACGTAAATCGCGAATATCTCCTGATTTGACGTGACCGCTCTTGACCTGAACGAGAACGCTTTTCATTTTGCCTCTTGCCCCGTCAACAAAATTCATGATGCCATCAATGCCCTTATCCGCGCCTTTTTTGCCGCGTTTCCCACCCGTGCCACCCTGCGGTTTTGCTTTAACAAGAGATAATGCCCACCATTCAAATTGGAAGCGGTCTTTTTGCGCCAAATGCCGCGCCGAAGCGAGACTCTCCGGTTCGCCAATTACTTCGTAATCTTTCTTTTCTTCTAATTTGAAATTGTCTTTGAGCCGATATTTCATCAGTGAAATGGAGAGATGGGTAACGTCAATCCCAATCCATTTTCTACCTAATTTCTCCGCGGCGATGACGGCTGTCCCGCATCCACAAAAAGGATCGAGAATAACATCGCCTTCATTGCTGGAGGCTTCGATAATTCGCTCAAGGAGGGATAATGGCTTTTGGGTAGGGTAGCCGAGACGTTCGGCAGATTGAGCTTGGATGGGAAGAATATCATCCCAAATATCATCTATGGACACACCTTTTTGCTCATCTAAATAACGTTTATATTGTGGGACACCCCCAGGTTTAGATTGGATAACTAAACCATCATCATACGCTTTTTGCATTCTCTCTTTTGTCCATCGCCATACCCGCGTTACACCTAAAAACTCGTATGTCAAATTAGGTCTATTCTTGTTGGGATTGGTCAAATCGGACAAGCGATAAATGCGTCCAGTTTCAAGGTCGGTGAATCTGTAGAATTTTTTCACATATTCTGGGTCATATCCTTTATATTGAGAATGCCAAATCTTTCCATCCCTTTTTCCATAGTAAAGAATTATGTCATGATTAGAAGCAAAACGAGTAGATGCTTGCCCTTTTGCGTTTTGCCTTCTCCAAATGATTTCATTCTGAAAATTCTCCACCCCAAAAACCGTATCCATTACAATTTTAAGATAATGACTGGCAGTCGGGTCGCAATGAAGGTAAATACTCCCTGTTGGTTTCAAAACGCGATGCAATTCAATCAGCCGAGCGGTCATCATCACCAAATATGCCATCATCTGATTCGCACCGATGAAACCACGCAAGGCATTAATCATACTAGCGACATTCGGCGCGGCATCTTGGACAATCTCGTAATAGGTTTGCTCTGTTTCCTGTCCCCAATGCCAAGTATCTTCAAAGGCGGTAATTTGCGCTTGGGCATCCTTGCCGCTTTCGTCTCTGAAAAGGACATTATAAGAACGATTGGAGTTAAAAGGCGGGTCAAGGTAAATCAAATCCACGCTTTCTTCGGGAATATACTCGCGCAAAATGGATAAATTATCGCCGTAAAAGAGAGTGTTTTCTGTGATTACTTTCATAAGTTAATCCCTTTTCTATTTAATCACGCGACTTCAACAGATAGCCTTAATCCAAGGCTATGCAAAAGCGTAGTTAAACTCGAAAGCTGTGGATTTCCTTTCGAAGATAACATTCGGTAAAGATTTTCTCGGTTAAGCGAAGTGTTCTTCGCCAGTTTAGTAAATCCCTGTACTTCAGTAATATCTCGTAGTGCCAACAAAAAAACTTCTTGGTCATTTTCTTCAAGAGCGGCAGAAAGATATGCCGCCGCTTCATCAGGCTTTAGCAAGGATTCTTTTAAGCCATCTTCGTATTTTTCTGTAGTTTTACTCATTTTCTTCTCCGTAAATAATCGTCCCAATATCTTTTCGCTAAAGCAATATCGTCAGACTGTGTTTTTTTATCGCCTCCCAAAAGTAGAATAACAACGGTATTGCCTTTGCGTCCAAAATAGACGCGATATCCTGGTCCATAAGAGATGCGAAGTTCGTTAACACCAGAGCCTACACTTTTACTATCGCCGAAATTACCAAGACGGATGCGATTCAATCGAACTCGTATCTTTGCGCGTGCTTGACGGTCGCGTAGCCCTTCCAGCCATTTGCGAAAAGGGTTTTTTTCATCTTCTGTCAGGTATTCAAGCAATTGGATTCTCATTTTTATCTTATTGATAGTGTAGCATAAAAACTACAAAACACAAGTATTATTCTTATTGCACACAACCATCAAACCTTCCCCCCTAAATCCCCAACCACTGACTCGCCTCACGTGCCAACTCATGCAACGGTGCGACCTTTGTCGTACATTGTGGCAAC
>JAOZOM010000120.1 GCA_029933275.1 Anaerolineales bacterium
AAGATTTGGATCGTGACTACCTTTATCGCCGCAGGTGAGCAGGTGATAGGTGATTGAGATGAAGGCGTATATAATTATTTTTCTTGCTCGTCTTTCTTTTTTTCGCAATCCCCGTTGCAGGGGTTTTCGGCTTTGCGGCGGATGGCTTCACGCTCGTTCCATGGCTCAATTTCGTCACGATGGAAGTGATGGCGCGCGCCGCGCACTTCGTCATCTAATTGGACGATTACGGTTTCTGTGAGGGGATTCAGGTCAATTACTCTGCCCTCGCCTTTGGGTGTGACGACACGTTTTTTGCGCTTGGGGAGAGTTTTGCGGGCTTTGGCGTAGGCTTCGTATTCGTAGATTAGGCAGCAGCGCAGGCGACCGCACATGCCGGTAATTTCGGAGGGGGCGAGGGAGATGCCCTGTGCCTTTGCCATTTTGATGGAGATGGGACTGAAGTCGGTGAGAAATTTGGTACAGCAGCGTTTTTCGATGCCGCATGCGCCCAAGCCGCCGATGATTTTGGCAACGTCGCGAGGTCCGATTTGGCGCATTTCAACCTTTGTGTTTTGAAAATGTTTTTGCATGGCATTTCGCAATTTATTCAGGTTGATTTTTTCATCCCCCTCGTGGCTGTAGAGATAGCTGAGGTGTGAACCATCGAAATTGAAATCGGCTTTGATAATTTTGACAACAGGTAGTTTCATTTTGCTGGCAACTTCACGGCAGTCGATGAGTGCTTCGGTTTCTTTGGCTTTCCACGTTTGGGAGAGAAGTAGGTCGCGCGGGGTGGCGCGGCGAATTACTTTTTTCCAACCGCCTTTATTGTTTTTTGGGGTAGTTTCGGGAATTTGGACGACTTCGCCGAGATGGTCGCCGCGAGCGGTATCTACAATGACATGCTCGCCGACCTTTATTTCAGGAAAATCACTAGAATTGAAGTGATAAATTTTGCCTATTTGGTTGAATCGGATTCCGATAATATATGGTTGCATAGCCGCTATTATACCGTTAAGCAGAAAAGGGCGGGAGTTAAAATCCTGCCCTTTTTTATCCACGAAGTCACACGAAGATACACGAAGTTTTTAAGAAACTCTTGTTGCCTTTGTCTCTTTTGTATCCTTTGTTACCTTTCTTAATTCGTGATATTAATTTTCAAATCAAGTTTATTTGTGTTTTCGTCTAGTGCGGCGATGCTGATGGCTTGAGCCACTTTTTCTGCAATTTCTTGCATGGCTTTGGCGGCATCTGAATCTGGTTGGGCAATCACAGCGGGTTGACCCTGATCGCCAGATAGGCGGACAAAAGCGTTCATGGGGACTGAGCCTAAGAAGGGAACTTCAGCAGATGTAGCGAGGGATTCGCCGCCACCGTGACCAAAAACATCCCCTGTCATATTTTCGATAACGCCTAAAATCGGAACATCTAGTTTCTGGAACATTCCCAATCCGCGGCTTGCATCTTCCAAAGAGACAGTTTGCGGGAGAGTGACGAGGATCGCACCACTGAGCGGAAGCGATTGTGCGAGCGTGAGCGGCGCATCGCCTGTTCCCGGGGGCAGGTCGATAATGAGGTAATCTAGTTCGCCCCAGTCAACATCGGTGAGGAACTGACGGATTGCTGAGTGAAGCATTGCCCCGCGCCAAATGAGTGGTTGTCCAGGCTTGACAAGGAATCCCATTGACATAATTTTTACGCCAAAGGCTTCGGCGGGAACAAGTTTTTCTTTGGTTGCAGGCGGGAGTTTTTCGATTCCCATCATAGTGGGGATGTTTGGTCCGTAAATATCCGCATCCAGCAAACCAACGCGTGCGCCGCTTTTTGCCAGCGCAACTGCGAGATTTACGGCGATGGTCGATTTCCCTACGCCGCCCTTGCCGGAGCCAACCGCAATCGCGTTGCGGATGGGCGTGTCAACAAGTCCGCGATTTCTGCCATCGCTGGGGACGTCGGCATCCATTTTGATGTTGACGGTTTTTACACCTTTAACTTTTTCCACAGCTTGGAGTGCATCGGCTTTGATGGAGCCTTTGAGCGGACAAGCCGGAGTGGTGAGAAAGATGCTGAAATTAACCGTATCGCCTTTGATTTTAACTTCACGAATCATGCCGAGCGTTACAAGGTCTTTGTGCAGATCAGGGTCCATTACATTGCTGAGGGCGGCGAGAACTGCGTCTTTTGTGATTTTTTTTGCCATTATTACCTTCTTTTTTTGTCAAATTGAGCGTTTCGCAAAGGGATTGCGTAACTCTTTTGCATTGGGAATTATGTTTTACATAATATACGTTGTATTTTACCAATCAAGTCTTAACGATGAGTTAGAAAAAATAGGTTGAAAGGTAGCAAAACAAAAAAACACAGCCTTCCAATCTATAAACTAAGACTTGCTAACCTGCTTTTTGAGCTGCCTTTGCCGCGGCTTTTGCTTCTCTAGCCGCTTTTTTAGCGGCTTTAGCCTCTTCTGCCTCTTTGCGGAGGGCGACTTCTTTTGCGTTGTTGATTGGACGAATTTCATCGTAATAAGAAGCGGGTTTCATCAAATCGTCAAGATGATAGACGGTGCGCCCGTAGGAGGCGAGTTCGTAATCGTGATCCATCTTGATCGAGTCGAAGGGGCAAAATTCGGCGCAGAGACCGCAGTTCATGCAAATATCCGCATCAATGGTGAATGCCACGGGATGAGCGGCTGGGCGACCAGTTACGGGGTCGGAGGCACGTTCAATCCAGATGCACTGGGGCGGGCAGACTTTTGCGCAAATCCCACAAGCGGTACAGCGATTCACTTTTTCGCCATCTACTTCATCGTAGACCAAGAAGGGGATATAGCGAAATTCTTCTGGCACGGGTAATTTTTCTTCAGGATATTGGATGGTGAAGATACCATTCGCATCCTTGCTGGAGCGATGTTTGATGCCCTCGGCGGTGTAATAGCGTTTACCGAGCCATCGAATATCGTCCAAGTATGTGTTGATAAAGCGTTTTGCGGTAACGCCAAGACCTTTTAGAATACCTTTTCCATACATGGTTTATTCTCCTTATCGGTCGGTTTCGCCGAGAACAATATCAATTGAGCCAAGCACGGCTACGACATCGGCAATTTTCAAGCCTACGCACATTGGTCCGAAGGCGGTCAGGTTGATGAAGGATGGGGCGCGGACGTGGTAACGATATGGGTTGCCAGTGCCATCAGAAACGAGGTAAAAACCTAGTTCGCCTTTGGGTCCTTCAACGCGTCCATAGGATTCGCCTGCGGGGACTTTCATCTGATAGCGGGGTTTGCCCGTTTGGATTTCGCCTTCGGGGATTTGCTCAACAGCCTGTTGGATGATTTTCAATGATTCGCGGATTTCATCTAGGCGGATGGCGTAGCGGTCGTAGATGTCGCCGTTGTAGCGGACGGCTACGTCGAAATCGAAGCGGTCGTAGATGCTGTAGGGCGCGGCGCGGCGGATATCGTAGGGGACACCGGAGGCACGGAGCATAGGTCCGGCGGCGGAGTATTTGATGGCATCTTCGGTGGAGAGGTAGCCTTGCCCGACTGTTCGGGAGCGGAGAATTTCGTTCTCGCTCAGGAATCTGTCTATTTCGTCCGTTTTTCGCGGTAATCTGTCGAAGACCAAACCTTTGATTTTTTGCAACGCGCCAGCCGGAAGGTCACGGGCGAGTCCGCCAAATCTAAAGTAGTTGCACATCATTCTTGATCCAGAGACCATCTCGAAGATATCCAGCACCAATTCCCGTTCTTCAATCGCATAGAGGGAGG
The DNA here is from genome assembly GCA_029933275.1 of Anaerolineales bacterium. Classification (GTDB taxonomy): domain Bacteria; phylum Chloroflexota; class Anaerolineae; order Anaerolineales; family Villigracilaceae; genus Desulfolinea. The sequence continues at coordinate 3,749 of JAOZOM010000120.1, forward strand.
GGGTGAAGAATGCGCCGATGTCGTTTAGGAACATGCCGATCGCGAAGAGGTGGTTTTGAACTCGGGTGAGTTCTGCCATAATCACACGGATATAGTCCGCGCGCTCCGGGACTTCGATGCCGAGCAGTTTTTCGACTGCGAGGGCATAACCGAAGTTGTTGCTCATCGAGGAGAGGTAATCGAGGCGGTCGGTGAAGGGCATATTTTGGAGATAGGTGTTGCGCTCGCCGATTTTTTCGTGGTTGCGATGCAAGTAGCCCATCACGGGTTTTAAGTTCATGATGGTTTCGCCGTCGAGGGTGGCGGCGATGCGGAAAACGCCATGCGTGGAGGGGTGTTGCGGTCCGAGGTTGACGGTGATATGGTCGGTTCTTAGACCTGTCTTATCGGTGGTTTCGTATTTGGCGAGTGAGCCGTAGAGGGCATCTTCGCCTGCGGGAACCCATTTTTCGGGGTCGAATTTGTCGGGATATTTGACGTTTGCGCCGTAAGGATTTTTGGCTTCGGCACGTTGGTATTCTGCGGAGGGCCAGCGAGATTTGAAAGGTTTTACATCGGCTTCGTAATAGGGTTCTTGCCAATCTTTGCGGAGGGGATGACCTTCGAAACCTTCCCAGAGTAAGATGCGGCGTAGGTCGGGATGACCTGTGAATTTGATGCCGAGTAAATCCCAGGCTTCGCGTTCTTGGAAATCTGCGCCGGGATAAATTTCTATTAATGAGGGAACTTCGGGTTTTTCGCGTGGCACTTGTACTTTGAAAACCAGTGCTGTCCCGCCGATGGTTTTATACGCGTGATAAACCACTTCAAGTTTTTCTTCTTTGATATAGTCTACGCCGGTGAGGGAGGAAAGATAATCGTAGCCGTATTCATCGCGTAGGGCGGTGGCGAACTCAATTAGTTTATCGGCGGATACAATATAACCTTCGTAGCCTTTGCGTTCATCGGCGATAACGCCTTCAGGGAAGCGGGTGGAGAAATCAGGTGTAGTCATTATGCTTCCTCTCTTGCTGCTTCACTTATCGCAGGAATTTGTTCTTGGTAAATCAAATCGGGTCCCAAGATAGGTATGGGGATGGCAGCCAATTCGCCTTTTTGATACCAGCGAACGGTTTTGATAGATTGGGTATCAATTTTCTCTTGAAGTTTAATAAGACCATTGATCAGAGCTTGCGGGGTGGGGGGGCAACCGGGGATATAAACATCAACGGGGATGAGTTTATCGACACCAGAGATTACGTTGTAGCCTTCTTTGAAAGGACCACCGCCAGAAGCGCACGCGCCCATTGCCACAACGTATTTCGGCTCGGGCATTTGGTTATAAAGCCGAACAATGGTTGGCGCCATTTTCTTCGTCACGGTGCCGGAAACGATCATCATATCGGATTGGCGCGGGCTAGGGCGCATCACTTCCATCCCGAAGCGGGAGAAATCGTAGCGGCTCGCAGCTGTACAAATCATCTCAATCGCGCAACATGCCAAGCCAAACATCATGGGCCAAACGGATGAACGCCGTCCCCAGTTATAAATGCGGTCTATGGTTGTAATCGAGACCACGCCCTCAATTTCTTCAGGGATTTCATAACCGGGAGAATTTAGGCTTTTATTTTCCATTAATATTCTCCTTTTTTTTTGAACACGGATTTCACGGATTGCACGGAGATAGCTTTTAATTTTACGGAGAAAAAAGTTTTTCTCTGTTATCTCCGTATTATCCGTGTTCAAAAAATACTTTTTCTTTAATCAGAAAGATTATAGTGTTCTTGTACTTGTAAGTCAACGCAGTTGAGAAAACATATATTATCGTAACTACAAAAAGCAAGTATAATCACGCTGTTACTGTGACAGGAAAAAGATTTCACCACGAAGCGCACAAAGGAACACGAAGAAAAAACCAAAAAAGCTTTTCCTTTGTGAACCTTTGTGTCCTTCGTGGTAAAAAAGGTTTTTTATGCCAACTGCCCGCCAAGAAGTTTTTACTTATATTCG
>JAOZOM010000414.1 GCA_029933275.1 Anaerolineales bacterium
CATTGAGGAAAACTCATGGTTAAACAAAATGCGTCTGCACTTGCTCCCGATATGCTAACCGCCCTGCTTGAAATTAAAGCTCTTAGTGAAGAAGCCATAGGCTGAATGGACGGTAGAGAAAATGTTGCTAAGAATTAGTCACAGCAAGAAAACGTACCCCGACACAAAGATAAAGATATGCCCAAATTGTAAATGCTCATTTGCAAAGCCGATAAAAGGGCGATGTCCATACTGTAAACATCGAATCAAAAAGTAATTTTTCTGGGCAAGAAGCTCAATAAAGGGCGCGCTATGAAATTCCAAAACGATTACAAAAAATGGATAAAAAAACCAACCCGCGCTAAAAGTGGCGAGGTGGATTTTGGAGCTAACTGGCTGCTGAATGGCCGAGATCAACAACCCCAATTCCCTCGATGGCGCGTCTCCTGGATTGTAGATACAGGCGAGCTTTATGCTGTCGAATTGACACAGACAATGAATCGCTTTATTCCCTTGACCACAATCTCGGACCGCTCAAAGGTAGAAAACGCGTTGGACGGTTGGGCTACTTACGGATATGCGATCTACCAGAATATCGCCGCTTTACTGGCTCAGATCGAGCGAATGGAAGCATGAAAACTGAAAAAGTCCTCGTTTCCCCTGATTTTTTACAAAAAATCTTTGAAAAGATTGCCTGTGGATTACTGAATATGTACGATCCAACAAGGTCATCAGCAGAGATATTCCAATGGCGCGGGAAAGCGTGGATTGCTACCGGCGGGACATCCTACAAACACAAAGCAGAAAGAGTAGAAATCCAAGAAGTTGTCCCTGTTGCTCTTTGGGACCGCCCTTATAACGACATCAACAAATCAGGTCCTGATTTCTATCTTGGCGGACGATTTTCCCCCAAGGGAAAATCGAAAGAAACTTGGGTGATGACAGGAAATCATCTTGACCTTATCCCCGATCCTGACGCCCCCCCCGCTCTTGTGCAAGGGCTGCTTATCCAATGAATCTCTCAGGCAAGTTTGCACGCACTGTGTTAGCTAGAAGAACTGCTTACAACAAGACTCGCGGGCGTACTCATCAATGGAAGTGCGTATATGACCCAACTTTTGACAAGGCTTTCTTAGGAAACCTCTTTCGGACAATAGATGTTGACGAAGGCGGTTTTCCCAGGGGAACCGTTTTCGAGAATATAAAAACAGGCAAAAGGATTACGACATGAAGAATAGAAAAAGCGTAGCGGCAATTATTGGATGGATGTGGCTTATTGCTAAACTCCAGAATACAGATTTGGGCAAGCCCTACGCGGGCAGGAAATAAACGCCGATGGCTGCCCTATTTTCTTTGATTGGAAGTCTTCTTCAGTGGCTAATTTACGCCCTGATCGTCTTGATTCAATTTCTTGTCATTATCGCTCTCGGTATTCTCGTTGCCATTATCTATGCTCTGCCCTGGGCGTTACGAATTGGA
>JAOZOM010000415.1 GCA_029933275.1 Anaerolineales bacterium
GGTAAAAAAGGTTTTTTATGCCAACTGCCCGCCAAGAAGTTTTTACTTATATTCGTAAGAGACGCGCCGTTTCTGCTTTTGATATTGCGCGGGATTTAGCGATGACTCCCGCCAACGCTCGTCATCATATTGCCATATTAAAGAAGGATGGACGGATAGAGGAGGTCGGCAAACGAGATGCTGGGATTAAGGGTGGTCGTCCCACAAAAATATACGGAATCAGTCGGGGCATACTTGGGGATGGCTTGCCCGCGTTATCTCATCTTTTGCTCGATGAGATGCTTGGTTCTGTTAACGCGCACCAACGCGCGGATTTGCTGAAAAAGTTGGGGAAACGCCTCGCCAGCTCATGCACGCGCGGCTCAGGCAATACCTCCCCGATGACGCACCTCGCGGAGACGGTGAAGTATCTCAACAAACTCGGTTACCAATCCCGTTGGGAGGCACATGCGGAGGGTCCGCGTATTATTTTGGGGCAGTGTCCTTACTCGGCGATTATCCAGAATCATCCCGAACTTTGTGAGATGGATGCGGCGTTACTAGAAGAGTGCCTTGGGGAACGCGTGAAGCAGATTGAGAAGTTGGCGGGGGAGGGGATAAGGTTTTGTGTTTTTGGGGTGGGGTAAAATAGGCGGTGATTTTTTGTCTGTGTAAATCTATGCTCCATTAAAAAGGAAAAGAAAATGAAAACAATCGGATTACTCGGCGGGATGAGCTGGGAAAGCACCGCCCTCTACTATAGCCATATCAACGAACTTGTTAAAGAGAAACTTGGTGGCTTACATTCGGCTAAAATTGCCATGGTGAGTGTCGATTTTCAGGAGATTGAAATTTTGCAACATGCGGGTGAGTGGGATGCCACAGGCGAGATTCTGGCAAAAGCCTCGCAACAAATCGAAGCTGCGGGCGCAGACTTTCTCCTCATCTGCACCAACACGATGCATAAAGTTGCACCGCAAATTGAAGCGGCGATTGAGATTCCCCTCCTGCATATCGCTGATGCAACTGCCGAGCGGATTAAGGCAGAAGGAATCCAAAATATCGGGTTGTTGGGGACGCGCTTCACGATGGAACAAGAATTTTACGCTGGACGATTGAAAGAAAAGCACGGTCTACGGGTAATTCTCCCCAGCGAAGAAGACCGTGAAATTGTTCATCGTGTGATTTACGAAGAACTTGTTTTGGGCATTGTTCGTGACGAATCCCGTCGCGAATATCTACGCATTATGGATGATTTGCGGGCGCAAGGTGCAGAGGGTGTGATCGAAGGCTGCACCGAGATTGTCATGCTCGTACAGCAGGCGCATACCGATATTCCGCTTTTTGATACCACATCTATTCACGCAGAGGCGGCGGTTGAGATGGCGTTGAGATAAAAAAAGAAAAGGTACTGAATGCTTTCAAAGCACTCAGTACCTTTTTTTAAGTGCCAAGCAAATGTTTTTCAGTATT
>JAOZOM010000416.1 GCA_029933275.1 Anaerolineales bacterium
TCGAGCCAACTTGAAACAAGCAATGGATTCTTTTGGTGTGTCTTTTCAATCTCATTGAGAGAATCCGCCCAGCCGATTTCGGCAAGTCCGTTTTTGATCTTAGGAGAGAGAGAAGAATTTTGTTTTTTGAATTTTTCATCACCAACAACAAAAGCGGTGCGGTTTTCGGGGGACGGAAGACTTTGTTGCTGAGGCAAAGTCTGTGTAGGTTTAGGGGTCTTTAAAGAGAGTCTTTGAATCCCGGCAACTTTTCGGGGTACCCTACTAGACGTAGCGGCAACTTTTCGGGACACCCCCTTAGGCGTAGCGGCAACTTTTCCGAGTACCCCCTTAGGTGTACCGGCAACTTTTTGGCGTACCCTTTCCTCATCATCTGGCGTTAAGCGATTATGCAGATTGACAAGAAGCACTCTTTCTATCTTTTGATCAGCTCCTTTTTTCTCCGACAAAATCTCGACCCAACCCCGTAAATCGTTTTTTATCCAATGGAGAATTTGTGGATTTGAAACGCCGATGGTTTTAGCGTATTTGCTAATGTCCGGGATGCGTATCCTGTTTCGTTCGATTTCTTTTTTCTCGTTTAGGTAGCCCTTATTGCGTAAGAGGAAAAGAAGCCACCCGGCTCCGGCACCGAGTTGCGGCATCCAATTCTCCCGGAAGTACTTGCTGTCCCCTAGAACACTGTTGGGGGAGATTAGTATATTCTCTACACGGCTTGCTAAGACTTTCTCTTCTTGGTTGAGCAGGACTTGTGGGAAGATTTTTTGGACGATGTCCTCAACATTTAGGGACCCTTTGGAAAATAATCCGGGATTTTGGAGAGCAACATTCGGATCGGGAGCCAATAGTGCATCTCGCGGTTGTTCAAGTGTCCACAACAAGAGAGCTTCCGGCGTGATGCTGGGAGTTTCTGCCAGTTTTTGTCCAAAAACAGACAAGAGATATTCAATGTCTTGAGGGATTAGCGGCTCATCTTGGCGAACGATATACTGATTCGGCGAGCGCAATGTTTTCCCTTTTCGGGAATAGTATTTCCCTGAGACCGGTTTGATAAACCACTTTACCAGTGGTTCGCTCAATAAAGTACGGATAGTCCGTTCGCTTGAGTGATGCCGTTCGGCTAGTTTGTGTTGGGAGATATGCGCGGGCTTGCCGTTATTCCAGATCACAAATTGGCGTAAATCGGTTATTAATAAGGCGGAGCGTCCTGCCGCCTGCCCGGCACTGCGGCGCGGCTCAGTAAGCCCTTTGGGATATAGCCCCAAAACGGAAACCCATCGTTCAGCAAAATAACGCGTGACCGTAAATCGCAAATCAGGGCGGATAATTTTTTGAATGGCATTTTCCGATATGCCGATGAGTTCAATGCCAGAAGAAGGTGATTGGCTTGTAGTCATGGCTACACCTTCTCTACTTCAGCTGATTTTGAAATTGAATCATTGGCTTCAG
>JAOZOM010000417.1 GCA_029933275.1 Anaerolineales bacterium
CCATCGAGCGCAAGGCTTCGCTTTGGCGCAAGCGGCGGGGGCGGGATTTTAGGTTAATGGTCATTTATTCTCCGTAACTTCCCTCACCCTGACCTTCGCTGCGCTCAGGTCTGTCCCTCTCCCAAAATGGGAGAGGGGACGACTCCCCTTCTCCGCTTGTTGGGGAAGGGGCTGGGGATGGGGATGGGGTTATTTTTTCAATACTTCTACCAATCCATCAGTTGTGTATGTTTCTGCGACCACAATTGACGAAAAGCCAGCTTTTTTTGCGGCTTTTTCTGTGACAGGTCCAATGCACGCAAAAAGCGGATTGTTGGGTAAATTCAAAGGGTCTAATTCGGATGCTTTGGTGATTGCAACAAAATTCTTCACGGTGGATGGACTGGTGAATGTAACTACATCTACGCCTTCGCGTAGAGCATCTAAACCTTCAATATCTGGTATTGCGGGCAAAGTCTCGTAAATCGCAATTTCGTGGACGATTCCGCCTGCTGCTATAATTTGCCGTGGGACGACTTCACGAGCAACTTTGGCACGGGGGAGCAAAATCCATTTATCTTGGACATCGCCCAAACCCGCCAACATCGCTTCGCCGACATATTCTTTGGGAACGAAGTCCACCGTAACCCCGCGCGACTTTAGGCTTGCTTCCGTTTTGGAACCGATTGCGGCGATTTTTACCCCCATCCTAGCCTTCCCCCGAAGGGGGAAGGGACTTGTTCTCCCCCCTTCGGGGGGAGTTAGAGGGGGGTTAAAAAACACATCCACCGCATTTGTGGATGAGAAAATAATCCACGCATATTTGTCAATTTGCGTCATCGCTTCTTCGAGTGCGCTCAAATCATCCATCGGGCGGATTTGAATGACAGGGAAGAAAATCGGCTCAAAGCCAGCATCTTCTAGCGCGTCAGCGAAGGATTGCGATTGTTTGCGGGAGCGAGTGATTAATACTTTAGGCATAAGACTTTAACAAAACTGCATTGCACCTGAAAAGTGCGTTGCAGTTTTGGGTTTTTTATAGACCCGATGTGCAACGCATCCAAAAGCGGATGCAGCGCACATCTATTCATTTAAGATTCTCGCCGCACCTTGCGCGAGGGCTTCTTCGGCGAGGCGTTTGCCAAGTTCTACGGCATCGTTTCCTTCACCTGAGACTCTGACTTCTTTTTTGCCATCGGGCGATGAAACCAAGCCTGTTAAGCTAAGCTCTGAAGTCTGAGGTCTAAATTCTGCCCACGCTGCAACCGGTACCGCGCATCCGCCACCGAGACCGCTGAGGAAGGCTCGTTCGGCGGTGACTGCGTTTCTCGTGGAAAGATGTTCAATCGCAGAGAGCAAGCCAAGGGTCGCGTTTGCATCGGCGCGGACTTGGACTGCCATCGCACCTTGCCCAGGGGCGGGGAGCATTTCGTCATAGCCGAGAATCTGCATCCGTCCTCCCAGTTCTT
>JAOZOM010000121.1 GCA_029933275.1 Anaerolineales bacterium
GATGAAAAGTATTACTCACCCACGCGTTCCCCATCCCATAAGGCGCGAGGCGTTGATTATCCTGCATCCAAATCTTCTCATCCTTCAACGTATAAACCTTCCCCAACTCGCGCCCAATATCCCACGCCAGCGGGTAAATCTTCCCGCCCTTCTTCACGTTTTTCACGATAATCGTCAGATACGCCCGCTCCCGCATCAGCGGTTTTAGCCCGGCGTAAATCGCCACCAACTTCTCCAAAAATTCCTCGTAATCGTGCATATTCCCCACATCGTTCGGGTCTTCCGAATAGACCACATCCAACTCGGATTCATCCCGACGTTTCTTCTGCGTCGCCGATCCGCGCGCGTGGAGCATATCCCAGTAGGGCGGGGATGTGATCAGGTAGTCGATTTCTGGGATGTCGAAACTCGTCGCCTTCAACGCATCTCCATTGATGATCTCCGCGGTCAAACTTGACCCTGAACCTGCTTCCGCTAAATCAGCTTTTTCTTCGGCGATAACATCTCGGGCAATCTGCGCGTATTTGGAATTTAGCTCGATGCCGTAAGAATGTCGTCCGCTCCGCAACGCGGCGACAAGCGTGGAGCCAGTCCCCGCCATGGGGTCGAGAACAGTCGCGCCTTCTTTCGTGAAAAATTCGATGAACTCCTGCACCAACGTCTCAGGATATTTGGCGGGGTGTCGTAAAACGCCCTTTTTTCGTCGTGGAGGGTTGTGGATGAACCATGATTTCTGGAATTTCAGCCAAGTCTTATTGTCGAGGTCGTTCATGCGGTTTTTATATGCCATATTTTCAAGTCTCTGTAGGTTCTGGGAATTGCATTACGGATTGCGTATTTTGTATTGCGTAGCTGTCAAGTCCTGATTTTTTACAGAGTACGCAATACGAAAAGTATCATTGGGGTTTTATTTATGCGTTTTTTTCGAGGGCAAAACGACAAAGAAGGTTGAGCCTTCGCCCACTTTGGATTCGACCCAAATCCGCCCGTTGTGGTTTTCGACAATTGTTTTAACGATAGAAAGTCCCAGCCCTGTTCCCGGTGCGGAGGAGGAGATATTGCTAGCTCGGTAAAATTTCTCAAATATATGGGGTTGGTCGTCTTGCGGGATGCCGTGTCCTTGATCGGAAACTTTGAAAATAATTTGAGTTCCTTCGAGATGGAGTTCTACAGAAACTCTTTTCCCCTCAGGGGTATATTTGATCGCGTTCCCAATCAGGTTATCAAACATTTGCCTTAAGCGGACAGCATTTCCACATATTGGTGGCAAGTTAGGGGCAATATCAATATCAAGAATTTGATTTCTATTCTTAGATTGGATTTCAATATTGCTGAGTGCATAGCGCAAAATGCTCTCAAGTTGAAGCGTTTCACGGTGAATATCAAAACCGGCTTCAATTTTGCCTAGATCGAGCAAATCATTAATCAGCTCTGTAATATCCTCAACGCTGGTATGGATACGGCGGATAAATTCTTTCTGCTGTTTGTTGACTGGTCCAACCCGTTCGAGGAGTTCGGCATATCCCAAAACTGCCGTCAGCGGGGAGCGGAGATCGTGAGAAACGGTGTGGACGAAATTATCTTTAAGGTGATTAAGTTCTTTCAGATGTGAAATATCCTGCATGGTGATGACCGCCCCCACCTTCTGGATATTGGTATATTGCGCTCTGAAAACGCGTTGGTCTTCTGTGTTGATTTCGTTATATTGGGTCTTCTTGTCGTCATCTAATTCTAATAGTGCGAGAAAATCGCGTTGTGAAATCACTTCGGGAATAGTTTTGTTGAGCAAGTCTCTGGCTTCTACCGCCAGAGCATTACACATCGTATCGTTAACAAGTTGAACGATACCTTGTTCATCAAGAATCAGCAAAGCATCATTCATATTAGAGAGAACCGCTTCAAATTTAGAGCGTTCATTTTCAGATGCCTGATAAAGCCGCGCGTTCTCAATCGCGACGGCGGCATAGTCCGCTAAAATGGAGATGAGCAAAACATCGCGTTCGGTAAAAGGTAAGCGATGCTGACGATTATCTACCCCTAAAACACCAATCACCCGCTCGCCAATTTTAAGGGGAACATAAATTAAAGACTGTACCAAATAAGCTGTTTGGATTTTATGCAAAGCCTCTTTGCTGAGGATTAACGCTTCCCCCGTTTCGAGAACCTGCCCGGCTAAGGTATCGTTCACAGGCAAACGAAAAGAGCGTGCAAACCCATCTTCAAAATTATGACTGGCACGCATATAAAGCTCGTCACTCTTTTCATCCAGCAGGAGCAGACTTCCCTCTTCTGCGTGCGTCAAGTTGACCGCGGCTTCGACCACGTTTTTCAGAACACCATCCAAGTCGAGGGTGCCGGTCACATCTCTACCAATGGCGAGCAAAACTTCCATCTCGCTGATGCGTTTTTCGAGCGAGGCAGTTGTCCCCTTAATTTCTTGGCGCATCCAATCCCCGATTCTACGAGCGCGTTTAAGGCTACTTTGAACGGCATCAACGATTTCATCCGTTTTTAGAGGTGGTTCAAGATAGGCACTTACGCCAGAACGTAAAGCCTTGCGGGTAAGCTCGGGAGAATTTTCAGTTGCCAGAAAAACAATAGGCAGGGTGGGATATTGCTTGAGAAGAGCTTCAATCAGTTCCGTACTTTTCTTTTTCTGTAAACTAGACCCCAACAAAAGCAAAGCCGGATGGCTTTCTTGCATCACTTTCTCCACGCCCGCTTTGTTGTGTGCAATAACGGTTTTATATCCCACCGCGTGAAAAGCTCGCGAGAGCAAAGCTAAGGTAGGCGATTTATCAAGAGCAAGGAGAATTAATTTCGTCATTTCTTCGTAGGAATGGTTTTCTTCGCAACTTTTTGGAGACGCTCTAAAGCCGCTTGCGCCGTTTCCAAGGCTTGTCTTTGACCTTTATTTAAAGAACCTAATTTTTCGTCAGATATAAGACCAATAGAAAAAATAGCTGTTCTAAGCTCTTCATAGAGACTGCCGCGTAGGGCTTCTAAAAGTGCGTTCTGGCGTTTTTGCCCGGAATGAGAAACGTTAGCACTTTGTTGCAAAGCACGGAATAATCGCGCATTGACCAAAGAGATCGAGGCATAATCACTAACCGCTTCTAATAAAGCCTCTTCATTTGGCGTGATGGGGGTATCTTTCTTCCGCACGACAATCAACAAACCGATTACTTCGTCTCTCGCTTTGATTGGCACTACTGCCACAGATTTCCCTAAAGCAGAGAGCTTAAAGCGTTTTAGCGGCTTGCCGTTGATTGTTAAGGTTTCCCCCGATAAAGCAACCAGCGAACTAACGCCATCATCCAGCGGTTTATTTAATTTCTTTGCCCAAGAGGCGGGTAAATTACGCTGTGCAGTGAGCAAAAAAGATTTTTTCTTTTTTTCATCTTCTAATAAAAGCCAACCCATATCGGCTGAAACAACGTGCATTGCCCCCGCAACGATTCTGTCAAATAAAACGCGCTGATCGCTAATTGAAACAACGGCTTTCCCTATAGCAAGAATCGTCTTTAATTCACGCGTTTTATGTGCCAACTCTTGATCGGTCTCTTTTAGGCGACTATCTAAAACACGGCGATTCTGCGCACCACGCGTCAAGCGCAGACCATATTCGACAACGGTCACAACCTCGGTTTCACGTGCGGGCCACAGCAAATAATCCGCTGCCCCAAGTCGCAGAGTTTGCATCACTTCGCGTTCCTGTTCTTTTGCAGCCAAAACAATTACAGGGAAATCAAAATTCTGCGCCCCAAAAGCAACCAGCAAATCTTTCCCGCTTAATCCCGAAGAATTCAAATCGGCAATCACCAAATCGGGCGAAAGGCTCATAGCAGCTTTAATCGCCTTATTTGCATCCGCCACTACTTTTACACGATAGCCCAAAGGTTGAAGAGCCTGACGTGCGATTACGTCACTGATATCGGGGTCGCTCTCAATTAGTAAAATAAGTTCTCTCGATTTAGCCATAATGCCTCTCTGTTTTCTAAAAGATTGTATCACTTTTTACTTTAAAGAAGAATAATGGGAGTGTTATACTTGCCAAAATTAACCCCTTTCTACAAAGGAATCAAAATGCAAGATTTTCTCTGGTGGCGAGACGGCGTTATTTATCAAATTTATCCACGCTCGTTTTTCGATACCAACCAAAACGGATTAGGAGATCTCGCCGGCATTACTGCGAAGCTCAATTATCTCGCCAATCTCGGTGTGGATGCGCTTTGGCTCTCTCCATTTTACCCTACTCCAGATGCGGATTTTGGCTACGACATCAGCGATTATGCGGATGTAGATGCGCGTTTCGGCTCACTGGCAGATTTCGATGATTTAGTGGAAGCAAGCCACAAAAAGGGAATCAGGATCATCCTTGACCTTGTCTTGAATCACACCTCCGAGCAGCATCTTTGGTTCCAAACATCTCGCCGTGATTCCACAAACCCCAAGCAGGATTGGTATCTCTGGCAGGATCACATCCCCAACAACTGGGAGTCTATTTTCGGCGGCAAAGCATGGACTTTTGACGAACAACGCGGACAATACTATTATCACATGTTCCTTAAAGAGCAGCCCGATGTGAACTGGCGCAATCCCGAAGTGCGAAAAGCGCAAATGGACGTTCTTCGCTTCTGGCTCGAACGCGACGTAGATGGTTTTCGGCTGGACGTTTTCAATCTTTATTTCAAAGATGAGCAACTCCGCTCAAATCCCAAAAAATGGGGACGCAGAGCCTTCGAGCGACAAATTCATCTCTACGATGGCGACCAACCCGAAATGGAATCGGTGCTAAAAGAGATGCGTTCCATCTTGGATAAATACCCCGAATGCTATGCGGTGGGCGAAACTTTTCTCGCCACACGTGAGAAAATTCTCCGCTATAACGGTCCAGAAAAACTGCACGCCGCCTTTGATTTTGAATTTCTCTGGAGCAAATATAAACCCAAAAAATTTCTAAAAGCGATAGAAAATTGGGAAAGCCTCGCCAAAGAAACAAATCTCTTCCCCAACTATGTTCTCAGCAATCACGATGTTCCCCGCCCCGCCACACGCTACGGAAAAGGTGAAGACGACGCTCGCATCAAAATTGTGATGGCTCTGCTCCTCACAATGCGCGGCACTCCCTTCTTATACTACGGCGAAGAAATCGGGATGCGCGATATATCGCTTAAATATCACGAGATTATGGATCCCCCCGGCAAGAAATACTATCCTTTCAACAAAGGACGTGATGGATGTCGCTCCCCGATGCAATGGGACGATTCGACGAATGCCGGTTTTTCAAGCGAGAAACCCTGGCTACCTGTACATCCAAATTATAAAAATCGTAATGTCGCCGCACAGCAAAAAGATAAAAATTCGATATTCAACTTTACCCGCCAATTAATTGCATTACGCAAAAAACACCAAACTTTAAGACGCGGAGAAATTATCCCCCTCACAGAAACCCCGCGCGATCTAATGGCATATTTGCGTAAAGATTCCGATGAAAAAATCTTGGTAATCTTAAATTTCAGTAAAAAGAAAAAAACATTCACTTTGCCAAAAGGCTCTTGGAAAGTGCTTTTCTCAGAAAAGAGAAAAGGTGAGTTTAAAGAAGAGATTACGCTTCTCCCACACGAAGTGCTTTTACTCTTCAAACCTTCCAACCTTCCAACTTTCAAACCTTCAAACTAATA
>JAOZOM010000122.1:0-3039 GCA_029933275.1 Anaerolineales bacterium
ATTACAATTCCCAACAGAAAACGATTATTGGGAATCAACACAATGGGGATTGCTTGAAATAAGCTGAGTAAAGAATCTGCTAAGTGTAAAGAATAGACTGTTGATTTTGCTTCAATAGACTGAGGTATGAGCGTTTTAAAAAAATACAGGTCAAAGAATATAAAGAATATATAAGCAAAAAAACTATAACTGAAAACTTGACGCACTCGAAATTTTTTATATCCGATAGAAAAAATAATTGCTAATAAGTGCAAGAGAGCTAATTCTATTCTGAAATATGCAGCCACTCCTAAAAACAAAAAACCCGAGGGTTTTGAAAGCAACAAGAAATAGATTCCCCAGCCGGCTAAGAACAAGGCTGTAGGGGTTTCCATTAACCCTATACTAGAAGGTAATAAAAACGCTGTAAGAGATACACTAAGCAGTATCTCTTCAGAGAGTTTTATCTCTCTACCTAATAACACCCCAAGAATTTTTGTGTAAATATATAAATTTCCCACTAAAATAAAGGCGTTGACTATACTAATCAGTAGAGGAAAATAATACTCAATATCAAATAACTTTGCGCCTGTCCAAAGTATTGATAAAAAAATAATCCATCCTGAAGATGTACTAACTTTAAGCATTTCCCCCACGTTGTAATAAGGATACCCAGTTTCAATAAAATTACGGACAATACGAAAATGGATAAACGCATCGTCAAAAGCATACTGATACAATCGAATATGAATAAAAACAAGAACACCCACGAAAAAAACAAGAAATGGCCTAGATAACTGCTTTTGATCTAGTTGCATATATTCACGCTCCTACCTCTTTCGCAACTCACCTAAAACCCTTTCCAACTCATCCGGTAATTCAGCTTCAAAAGTACGCGCTTCATTCTCATTTGGCAAAGTAATCGTCAGCCGCGCCGCGTGCAGAAATTGGCGAGGAACTTCCACCTTTTGCCTACGGTAGCCATATAAACTATCCCCGACAACGGGCGTGCCGATGAAAGCACAATGCAAACGGATTTGATGCGTGCGTCCCGTCAAAATCGAAACTTCGAGTAAGGTGTAATCGTCAAAACGCTCAAGCGTTTTATATTCACTGATGGCATTACGCCCTTTACCGGGGGAAACAACTGCCATTTTTTTACGATGTGCGGGGTCACGCCCAATCGGAGCTTCCACTCGTCCTGTTGGCGTTGGGGGCGCGCCGTTCACCAGAGCCAAATAGGCTTTTTTGACCGAGCGTTCCATAAATTGTTTTTGTAGCCATTGCAACGCGGTATCGTTCTTCGCCATGATGATGACCCCCGAAGTATCCTTATCCAGCCGATGCACCACGCCCGGGCGAATTTCGCCACCAATCCCCTCCATTTCGGGAGCGTGAGCGAGGGCGGCGTGGACAAGCGTCCCCGTTGCGTGTCCGGCGGAGGGATGCACGACCATATCGGCGGATTTGTTGATGACAATCACATCATCGTTTTCAAAAAGAATATCGAGGGGGATATTTTCAGGCACTAAATTCGTTTTTTGTGCAGACGGGATTTGGACTTGCACCTGCGCGCCCTCTCTCAGCTTTATCCCGTTTTTTTTGGCGATTACGTCATTCACCGTGACCAAGCCTTTTTCGATTAATCCCTGCAAACGGGAGCGGGAGAATTCGGGAAGCTCTTCAACTAGAAAATGATCGAGACGAGATTCTTTTTTTGCAGGATATTGCAACTCAATAATTCGATTGTCCATTAAACGGATTCCTCTATCCCCACGCGCGATTCTGATTCCAATTCTTCGGAATCGCGCGTGTTTTCGGCTTGCTCCCCTTTCTCGCGCTTTTCCATGATCCAAACACCAAGCAGCATAATTCCCGTCCCAACCGTGATGCTTGCATCCGCGATATTGAAAACGGCAAAATTTCCGACCGAAATCCAATCTGTGACTACGCCATCAAAAAGAAGACGGTCAATTAAGTTGCCAAGTGCGCCCGCCAATTGCATCGCGAGGGCGAGACGTAAAAACCAATCACTTGGTTCAATTTGGCGATAAAACCAGAGAATACCCGCAATAACAACAAAAGCAAGAATGGTGAAAATGGGGGCACCTTCTTGGAACATCCCAAACGCCGCACCTGTGTTTTTCCAGTGAACAATGCGCGCATAGGGTGCGAGGGCTTCCCAACCTTCAGGGAGCCATGTGCCGCCAAAGGGGATATTGACGCGGATGAGATTTTTTGTCCACTGGTCGAGGGCGACAATAATGCCCGCGATAGTGAAAAGGGTTAAATAATTGCGTGTTACTTTCAAAGTTGCTCCTGATTTTTTTCACCACAGGGAGTTTTAAAAAGAGAGAGACTCTGTGCGCTCTGTATTCTCAGTGGCGAATATTTTTATCATCTCCTATTCTACCCCAAAGCGGCGAAAAGCATTTTTGCACCCCCAAGCAAAAGGATACCTGCCAAAACCTGACGAATGATGGGATTTGCTAATTTGTGACTGCCATATTCTGCGCCGATCCAGCCGCCAATGATGACAGCGATGCCCCAATAGAGAATTTGTGGCGGTAGGGTGAGGGTATTGCTCCAATACCCAAACAACCCTGAGATTGAGTTGACCAGCACAAAGGCAATCGCGACTCCGGCGGTTTCTTTGGGTGCTGCCCAGCCCATGAGCAAGACTAGAGGACTGAGAAAAATCCCGCCACCAACTCCCGTTATCCCAGAGATGAAACCAATCATTGCGCCGCTAAGTAACGCGATCCATAACGGAGGCATAGAGACAGGTTTGATATCTGCTACACGCGCTGTGAAAAAGATGCGTAAGGCAGCGTAAAACAGCAACACGCCGACAATGCCTTTGTAGATGTCTCCGTCTAGGTTTAAGCGTCCGCCGAGAAAGGCGAAGGGAATCGAGGTAATGGCAAAAGGTAAAAACAGCTTCCATGAGAAATACCCGGCGCGAGCGTATTTATATGTCCCAATGGTGGTAACAAGGATATTCAGCGCAAGGGCAGTCGGTTTCATCACGGATGGGTCAATATTGAAAAGTCCCATTAA
>JAOZOM010000122.1:3139-5680 GCA_029933275.1 Anaerolineales bacterium
TTGATATTGGTTAGAATCTCATAAGGAATCGTGCCAGCCCAACGCGCCAAATCTTCGGCGGTGATACGTTGATCGGCTTGAGTGCCGATTAAGATGACTTCATCGCCGTTGTAGGCGGTGCCATCTGCGCTGAGATTAACGACCATTTGATCCATACAGATTCTGCCCACTTGCGGGATTTTAATGCCACGAATGATGACTTCGGCTTTGTTAGACATGGCACGGAAATACCCGTCCCCGTAGCCAACTGGGATGGTGGCGACACGCGTATTTGCCTCCGATTGCCAAGTCGAACCATAGGAGACAGGATGCTTGGGCTGAGTCACTTTGAAGTAAACAACTTTCGATTTCCACGAGAGGGCAGGAGTCACTTTTACGCTATGCTGCACTTCATCAGAAGGGTAAACGCCGTAGAGCAAGATACCCGGGCGCACCATATCAAATTTTGCTTCTTCGCCAAGTTGGAGAATCGCGCCGGAGTTGGCAATATGTCGAAGTCGCGGGGTGGGGAGAGAATGTTTCTCGTAAAAAGAAAGTACCTCGTTGAAACGCGCAAGTTGCAAACGCGCGTGACTCAGGTCTTTCGCATCCGAATTTGCAAAATGGGAGTAGATTCCCTCCACATTCACATTTTCGCAGCGCAACGCGGTATCCTGCAAAGTGTGGGCGTTGTAATAATGAACACCGATGCGCTCCATACCGGTATCAATTTTGAGATGAACGATTGCTTTTTTGCCAAGAGTGGCGGCAACCGAATCGATTTGCCGGAGACGTTCCACCGAGGAGGCGGTCAGAGTAAGGTCGTGCTGAATAAATTGGGGAATTTGCTCCTCCCAAATGCCACCAAGAACGAGAACGGGCGTGCGGATTCCCGTCTCACGGAGCAAAACACCCTCTTCGAGAACAGCCACGCCGATATAGTCGGCGTGCGGGGAAAGATAGCGCGCAACATCTGCCATCCCGTGACCATAGGCGTTTGCCTTGAGAATAACCATCACTTTGGCGGGCGCAGTTTTCTCCCGAATGGCTTTAAGATTTGCACAGAGAGTATCGAGATTGACTTCGACACGAGTAGGGCGAATTGTTTGCATGGGAGGATTATAACGTAGGCCGAAAGATGAGAAAGTAGAAAACGCATCTGAAATAGTCCACTATTTTAAAAAATTCTAATTTGACGAAAAAAGTTTAGACAAAATTACCAAGCCAATACTGCTTGTAATAAATCCCGCAAAGGGGAAGGTTGGAAAAACACCAGTTCGGTTGCCTGCAACAAGAAAATATCCACCAATGAGAAGTACAAGACCCAAAATCACAATCAACATTTCATCTATTGATTCTTGGGTTTTGGAAAAAGAGGAGCTAATATTGCCTTGCCTACGTTTGGCTGTGTGTTTAGTAGCTGATTTCTTAAATGGCCACCTTATTTTGCTTGGCGTATAGAAAACTAATCCAACCACAACACCAATTATAGAAAAGCCCAGAAATCTTACTCCACACACATTCCTAAAGATTAATGCGTAAAATGGGTCAAACAATAAGCCCGTTACAATTCCTGCAATACCAGTGACTATTAATTTAGGCTTTATTTGAATAACATTCGCCTTTTTGAGGCTAAAAAACAATCCAATTAAGAGTGCAAACGTACCAAAACCAATACTACGAGCTAACATAGATTTAAGCAGGGGGAGATTTTCAGTTGGTGTCCAAAGGTAAATATATGGATTCGGAGAAAGATACAGAAGAATGCCACTAAAAATAAGCTGGGAAAAAAAACCTGCAATCATGCCGCTCACCACACCTTTGTAAGCCCCCTTCTTCAAACCCACACAAAAAAGTTTTTTGTCCTTTTGTATGTATCCATCGGCCGCGCCCAGAGACATCCCAAGGCTCATCCCAAACACACCAAATACTATCGTTGATAGAATTAGCTGATTTAGCTCCAATAAGAATTGAATTGTGACAAGAACCTCAATGATAAAAAACCCTAGCAAGCTACCCAAAAAACCCACCAGAAAGGGTTTTTTACTACTGGAAGATAACCCTAAACCATAATAGCGATATTCAAATTTATGCTGGCATCTTGTACAGGTTACCTGAAGTTTTTTGTTGCGCTTAGGAATTCTTAACTTTTGATAGCAATTCTCACATATTGCAATGACTTTTTTTTCATCAACCTGAAGAGGGTTATTCTGTTTCATAGCTTTCTACCGTTTGAAATCTATCCGAAAAACAAAAGCGACGTAGTGCCAGCTAGAATAGTCATAGACTTACTCCCTTTATGTGATAAATATCACTGTTTTATTATAACGCAACATCCGCCCACATAATACATCGGAGTAACACAAATTAAATTATCTAAATCTACAAATTTAGTCATTTATTTTTTACCAAAAACAGCAAATATCGACTAAAATCTACGTATAGTGAAAAAGGTTAAACATCCATGCTAAATCAAGCAATCTTATCCGTCACAGAAGGAGAACTCGGCATCGCTGCTATCATTGCGGCGGGCATCTTTCTCTTTGTCTTCATCGCCATCTC
>JAOZOM010000418.1 GCA_029933275.1 Anaerolineales bacterium
GAATACAAGAAGTTTTTTCTTTTTTTTCGCAGAAGGTGCGAAATATAGGCTAAGTTGGTGTGTTTCAAACCAAAAGGAAAAACGCTCTCTGCGTCGTCCTCGGCGCAGGCTTCCCGCAAATCGCCGCCGAGGACGGCGGCTAGAGCGTGGAGGTGTTTTCGGAAAAACTAGAAGAAACTTACTTTACGATGTACTACATCTATGACCGAACTAAAAAAGGCGAAACTCAAGTTAAATTGCTGAATTTCAGGCTTTGCCCTTGACTTATCCAAGAAAGTATCTATAATCACAGTCGAAATACTTGAGACAAGCTATGCAAAATATTTTACCCACTTTCTCCCTTCTTGGCATTATTCTTGCGGTTCTTATTATTAAGAACCAAGTTTCGGTTGGGATGGCAACGGTGAGAGTAAAGTAAGCACACTTACACTAGAAAAAGCAAAAGCCGCCCAACCACGGGCGGCTTTTTTGTTTTGTGCAGAACGTCCCGCAGGTTCTGATAATTCAAGCCTGTTTTCGATACAAACCTGCGGGACGATGCCAGGTTATAAAAGAAGAATAAAAAATGAATTTATTGCAAACCACCAACATTCTTATTAGTTTAATTATTGGCCTCCTTCTTACGAAGGAGAGAACATTTGTGGTTGGACTGGCAAAAAGATAGAAACTGAGAGTAAGATAGCAAAAGCCGCCCAAATCACACGGGCGGCTTTTTTTGTATAAGCCCGTAGGGCTTTGTAAAACCAGCACGGTGGATTTATCCCCGTGCGTTATAAGGAAAAAATTATGCGTTCAGACACCATCAAAAAAGGATACGACAAAGCGCCCCACCGCTCTCTTTTGCGCGCGACGGGCGTGACAGAAGAAGATTTTGACAAGCCTTTTATCGCGATTGTCAACTCTTATATCGATATTGTTCCCGGGCATGTCCATTTGCAGAAATTTGGCAAAATGGTCAAGGAGGCGGTGCGCGCGGCGGGTGGAACGCCTTTTGAGTTCAACACCATCGGCGTGGACGATGGGATTGCGATGGGACACGGCGGGATGAAATACTCGCTCCCCTCGCGTGAACTGATTGCCGATTCGGTCGAGACGATGATCGAAGCCCACCAATTTGACGCGATGGTTTGCATCCCGAATTGTGACAAAATTGTGCCGGGCATGATGATGGCGGCGATGCGAGTCAATATCCCGACTATCTTTGTTTCGGGCGGACCGATGCCCGCCGGTAAAACGCCGGATGGCGAAGCGATTGATTTGGTCTCGGTTTTCGAGGGCGTGGGTGCGTTTTCAGCGGGAAAAATTGACGAAGATGAGTTGACTATGCTCGAACAGCGTGCTTGTCCCTCTTGTGGTTCTTGTTCGGGGATGTTTACCGCCAACTCGATGAATTGTCTGATGGAAGTTTTGGGCTTGGCTCTGCCTTTCAACGGAACGGCTC
>JAOZOM010000419.1 GCA_029933275.1 Anaerolineales bacterium
GCAAATGGATTTTAGAATCTCAGCCTGCATCGCACCTCTGCCCTCACCCTGACTTTCGCTTTGCTCAAGTCGTCCCTCTCCCAAAATGGGAGCGGGAGCTTTGCTCCCCTTCCCCAGTTCTTGGGGAAGGGGTCGGGGGATGGGGTGCGTATCAATCATCGGATAATTCCTTAATTTTCTCTCGTATCTTTTCCAACGCATTCGCCAAATTATTTTCGGTCAATTCAGCGGAAATACGCAAAACATTTAAGCCAAGCGTCTTCATCGTTTCATCACGTTCAGCATCTTCTGCCTGTTGGAATTGATGGATGCCTCCATCCACTTCAACCACAAGGCGATAAGCGGATGAGTAGAAATCGGCGATAAAAGGACCAATTGGTTGTTGACGGCGAAATTTTACCCCATCCAGCTTTTTTCCGCGTAGAGCCTTCCAAAGTATTTTCTCGCTTTTGGTTGGATTCTTCCGTTGCTCCCGCGCGGCTTCGAGAATTTTATAACGGGCAAAACCAGAAATATTTATACGAGGGGAATCGTTCTTTTGCGTCATATATCGCCAACCTTTCGTTTTCTTCAGAACTCCCCCCTCCCCGCTTGTCAGGGAGGGGGCTAGGGGATGGGGTTACACCAAAATCACCTCAACCATCTCCCCCGCGCTCAAACCAGTCGCATCGGCGGGAATTTTTAGCAAGCCATCGGCGGAAACCATCGTAAAGATGAGATTCGATTTCCCGAAAATTGGATTTGCTTCAAAACTTATATCTTCGTGCTTCTTCGTGTCCTTCGTGGTGAGCCGAATCGGTATCCAATCCTCGCGCCCCGCTTGCGAGGGGATATTAACCATCAGTTTCGCCGAGATACTCGCCTGCCATTTTGCCTCGGGTTGCCCCAAAAGCCGCTTCACGAGCGGCGCAACGAAAACATATCCATTTACCAACGCGCTGACGGGATTTCCCGGCAACCCAATCACTGCTTTTCCATCGCAAACGCCTAAGATGGTCGGCTTTCCGGGGCGGGTGTTTACGCCATGCACCAGCACGCCCGGCTCGCCCAATTCGTCTATCGCGGCGGCGGTCATGTCGCGTGCGCTCGCCGAAGACCCCGCTGTAATGAGCACCATTTCGCATTCGTTCAAGGAGCGAGAGATTGCAATTTTCATCGCGTCCAAACTATCTGCAACGATGCCATAAACAATAGGCTCACCACCATATTTCTCCACCAAAGTAGATAATGTATAGGAATTAATGTCTCGGACTTGCCCGGGCTGGGGACGTTTTGATGGATGAACGACTTCATCCCCGCTGGAGATGATTCCGATTTTGGGATGCTGCGCCACCTCGACTTGGGTAAAGCCGAGAGCCATTAATCCGCCAACTTCAGCGGGGCGGATCGCACTCCCTTTGGGCTTGATGAGGGCATCTTTAGCAACGTCCTCGCCGATGC
>JAOZOM010000420.1 GCA_029933275.1 Anaerolineales bacterium
GAATCTCGCGCTAATAAAACCAATCCCAAACATGATTGGTTCATTTGGCGGGATCAAATTCCTAATAATTGGAAATCGATTTTCGGTGGCAAAGCCTGGACTTTCGACGAGGAACGCGGTCAATACTACTACCACATGTTTCTCAAAGAGCAGCCCGACGTAAACTGGCATAATCCTGAAGTGCGAAAAGCCCAAATGGATGTGCTTCGTTTTTGGCTGGAGCGCGGCGTGGATGGATTTCGGCTGGATGTTTTCAACATCTACTTCAAGGATGAGCAACTCCGTAATAATCCCCGCAAGTTTGGGTGGATAGCTTTTTTACAACAGAAGCATATTTATGATATTGATCGCCCTGAATTGGAATCCGTTTTAGAGGAAATGCGCGGCATCGTAGACAAATATCCCGAACGCTACATCGTTGGCGAGACCTTTTCTGCCACGCGCGCGAAAATTATCCGATATAACAGTACTGGGAGGTTACACGCTGCTTTTGACTTTAATTTTTTGCGGAATCGCTATAAGTCAGATAAATTTTTAGCCGCTATCAAAAACTGGGAAAAACTCTCCGAAGATGCACGAATTTACCCAAACTACGTTCTTAGCAACCACGATGTTCGCCGCTCTGCCACGCGATATGCAAAAGGTGAGGACGATGCGCGCTTAAAAATTATCATGGCGATGTTACTGACAGTGCGCGGCACACCCTTTTTATATTACGGCGAAGAAATCGGGATGCGAGATATATCCCTGCGCCGTAGTGAGATTGTGGATCCACCCGGTAAAAAGTATTGGCCCCTCTACAAAGGGCGCGACGGATGCCGCTCTCCGATGCAATGGGATGATTCAGAAAATGCGGGCTTTTCTACGGTAAAGCCGTGGCTGCCTGTACATCCTAATTTTGAGAAGCGAAATGTTGCCGCACAACAAGAAGATGAAAGCTCTCTTCTTCATTTTACGCGTAAATTGATTGCTTTGCGGAAAGAAAATATAGCTTTGAGACGAGGCCGTTTTATTCCGCTACCTGATTTACCGCGCCAGCTAATGGCATTTCTTCGCCAAAGCGATGACGAGACTATTTTAGTCGCGTTGAATTTTTGTAAGAAGAAAAAAACGCTTGTTTTACCAAAAAGATCTTGGGAAGTGCTTTTCTCTAAGAATAGAGAAGGCGAAATTGACGAAGACGAGCTTTTTCTTTTACCCTATGAAGTGCTTCTGTTGAAGGCAAAGTAAGCGTTTTCTCCTCCCGCCTAACCTCCTTAAAAATGGGGGGGATGAAGGCAGTTCAGGGGCAGAACCTGTCAGAAAATAGCAATCGTTATTTTCTTGTTAGCAAATCAGGCCATTTCAAACGTAAAATTGCAAAGCTTGCAAGAACCAAACCAGGCAAGTAAAGCAACCAATTGAAGCGCGTTAGTTGTACTTGACTGAGCATCTGAG
>JAOZOM010000421.1 GCA_029933275.1 Anaerolineales bacterium
CCGCTCTTCGTCTACGCCTCCACTCCGTTGCGGCTCCGCTCAGAGACTGGACGCTTTATCCATCAAAATACGCTTGACAAAGCGCTAGCCACAGATTTCACCGATTTCACAAAAAAAGATAAAAATCCGTGTAAATCTGTGGCTGTTTTTTAAGGCTATATTTCAACCTTCTCCCCATTCCGCAAAGACTCAACCGCCGCGAAGCTCGCCTTCGTCACGCCAATCAACTGCTCATAGGGGATGGGCGGTTTGCCGGTTTTTACGGCTTCAATCAACGCGCCCATCTCATCTTTCCAGCCTTTATCTTGACCGAGGCGATTCTTGATCATTTTGCGTTTCCCATTGTGAATCATTTCCAGCGAGCGATAATCGTTCAGCGTGGCGACTTTGCCGCCACAGAAAACTTCAACGCGTTCTTTTGGCACTGATTTATCGCCATTTGCGAGATAATCCACTACGCCGATTGAGCCGTCGGGGAAGGTGAAGGTCATGCTGACGTTATCTTCGCGGTATTTACCCTTATCGGGCAAAGCGTGTGTGCTAACCGCAGTTGGCGATTCGCCGACCAAGAAGGTTACAAAGTCAATGAAATGGCAGCCTTCGCCAATGATTCTGCCGCCACCGATTTCGGGGTCGTGAAGCCAATGATTGAGGGGAAGATAGCCCGCGTTGATGCGATAATGGATATGTAGCGGCTCTACGCGGTCGGCATAAAAGTCTGCAAGGCTTTTTGCTAATGGTGCAAATCTTCTATTAAATCCAACTGCAAGTATTGCGTTTTGCGTATTGCGTAACTGCTCACTGACTACTGATAACTGATTACTATTTACGGCTAAGGGTTTTTCTACAAAAACATTCTTCCCTGCTTTCAACGCTTGTACGACTAAATCAGCGTGTTGGTCGTGGCGGGTGAGAATGGCAACTGTATTTACGTTTTCATCATTAATAATTTCATCTGCACTGGATGTAGCATAGCTGAAACCAAATTTTTTCGCGGAGTGTTGCGCCTTTAATCCACCCGATGAAGCGATGCCTACTAATTCTATATCGGTCTTTTTTAGCGCGGGCAAAAGGGTGGCGTTTGCGAAAAGCCCCGCGCCGATCATTCCGAGTTTGACGGCAGACCGTGGACGGTTGACGGTAGGAAACTCCACCCTAATCCCTGATTCCTGATTGCCTGATTCCTGATATTTCAGCAAAACGCCAATAAACGGCTCTTTTTTCTTGCCCGTAATCACCTCATAGGCTTCTGTCGCGTCTGCAATTGGCAAACGATGCGTAATTAAACCTTCAACATCCAACTTTCCACTTGCCAACAAATCTACGACCGCTTCGAGATTGCGCCCTTCTGTCCAGCGGACGTAGCCGATCGGGTAATCCACGCCGCCTTCTTCGTAGAGAGAATCGTAGCGACCGGGTCCGTAAGAACGGGAAT
>JAOZOM010000422.1 GCA_029933275.1 Anaerolineales bacterium
CGTCCCAACGCGTGAAGCGATCCCAGATGCTTTCGCCTTTGCCATCTTCGTTATATGCGCCTTCGATTTGGTATGCAGAGGCAGAAGTGCCCCAGATGAAGTTTTTAGGGAAATTGAGTTTTGTCATTTTTAGATACCAGTTCCTGAGCGGAGAGACAACCAGCGGGAGGAACGCAGACGAAGGAGGGCATTTGCAAACACCGCTCTTCGTCTGCGATTTCGCTCCGCTACACTTCCTATGGTCGCCGCTCAGAGACTGGACGCAAAAAAACTCCCCAACATCATGGCTGGGGAGTTTCGGTTAGGAGATTTAGCCTTTCACCGAGCCAGCCAACATGCCGCGTACAAAATATCTTTGTAGCGCAAAAAACACAGCCAGCGGTAGGAGCATGGAGATAAATGCGCCCGAAGTGAGCAAGTGCCAATCCTGTCCCTTTTCACCGACAATGGATGCAAGTGCGTAGGTGATAACGCGCGTTTTCTCTCCCAAAAAGACGAGGGAAACGAGATAATCGTTCCAAACCCAGAGGAATTGGAAAATCGCGAAGGAAGCAAGCGATGGCACGGAGAGCGGCAATATCAGACGCACGAAAATGGTGAAGTTGGATGCGCCGTCAATATAGGCGGCTTCAAGCAATTCACGGGGTAGGGTGCTGATATAGTTAAAAAGAAGATAGGTCGCCAGCGGCAAGCCAAATCCCGTGTGAGCGAGCCAAATCCCCAAAAAAGTACCGTTCAAATTTAGTTTGGTGTAATCTTGCAAAATCGGAACCAAAGAAATCTGCAAGGGAACGACTAGAATCGCTACAATTATCGTGAAGAGCAGGTCCCTGCCCGGGAATTTGAGCCACGAGAAGCCAAAAGCGGCGAAGGCGGCAATCAAGATGGGAATGACTGTAGCCGGAATAGCCACCGCAACCGAGTTGAGAAATGCGCCGCCTAAATTGTTGCCTTTGCGAGTGATTTCATTCCCTCCGGAATCGGTGAAGGAGATTTCCTTGCCAGTAATAACATCTTTATAGTTTTCAAGCGTTAAATCTGTAGCAAAGCCCACCCAAACTTCTTCACTAACGATTATTTTTCGGCTGCGTTTATTGCCGTACCAAGTCAGTTTTCTGCCATCAGGCAAAACTACGCCTTCACGCCATTCTTCAAAAGTGGCAGAAGTGCCTTCGATAGCAATTTGTCCGTTCACATCAATATCATCTTCAAGAATGATTTCGCCTGTGTCAGCATCTTCTTTGTGGGGGAAAACAGCCCACCAGCCAGAATTAAAAATATCTTGGCTATCTCTAAATGAAGTAATGAAAACGCCCAAAGTTGGCACGAGCCATATCAAGCAGACTAAGATTAAAACCCCATTGATAATAAGAGATGATCTTTTTTTCTGACCTTTTAAGCTGCTAGTAGCCATTAGAAAGCCCTCCTATCTTT
>JAOZOM010000123.1 GCA_029933275.1 Anaerolineales bacterium
CCGAAGAAGTCCGTCAACACCAAGAAATTTATCGCTTTGGCAAACGCTGGGATACGGTGCGTTTTGGCATTTTAGCAAGTGAATGGGAAGCAGCAACAAAATAATCTCACGCAAAGTCGCAGAGACGCAAAGAAAAACTTAAAAACTTTGCGCCTTCGCGTCTTTGCGTGAGACCAAAAGGAAAATAAAATGAACACAAATCTATATATCGGCGAAAAAATTCGCCTTGCTGCACGAGACCCAAAAGAAGATGCCGCCCGCATGGTGACATGGCAAAGTGATACCGAATTCTCTCGCCTAATGGACAGCGACCCCGTCCGCTTATTTAACGCCAGCCAAAACACAACATGGATCGAAAAACAGCAAAAAGGCGATGCTTTTACAGGGATAGAATTCACTATCTATACCCTCGAAGAGGGTAAACCCATCGGCTTTGTCGGCTTGGATGGCATCTCGTGGCATAACCGCACAAGCTGGGTCGGGATCGGCATCGGCGAACGTGATTATTGGGGAAAAGGCTACGGCACAGAAGCGATGAATATGATCGCCCGCTATGCCTTTGAAGAATTGGGCTTATATCGAATAAATTTGAATGTCTTTGCCTATAACAAACGTGCCATCAAATCTTATGAGAAAGTTGGCTACAAAGTTGAAGGTAAAACCCGTGAAGCAGTCCACCGAGACGGCAAACGTTGGGATGTGATCTTTATGGGTTTGCTTGCAAAAGACTTTAGACTTTAAACCTCAGATCTTAGCTTTTGCTTATGTCTAAAGTCTTAGGTCTCTCAAAAAAGGAAAATAAAATGACCAAAATACAACTCCCTGAAGGATTTACAATTCGTCCCGCTACGATGGATGATATCCCCGCCTGTGTAGAGATGTTCAATATCTGGGCAGAAAAAGAATTAGGGCATAAAGAAGTAGGTATAGAAGAAGTTCGCAACGAGTGGGCATCGCCGAATTTTGACCCCGAAAAGAATGCTCGGATTGTCTCCGCCCCAAATGGGAGGCTGGCTGGATACACAGAATACTGGGCGGAAGGTGATACTCCCGTCCGCCCGTGGCTTTGGGTACGCATCCATCCCGATTACTATAATCTCGGTTTGGGGACGGTGCTCACGCAATGGGCAGAGAATCACGCCGCACGGGTTTTAGAGAAACTGCCGGAGAATCTGCGCGTCTGCCATGAGTTGGGGGTTGATAGTCGGGTAGAGGGGGCGAAGAAATTGTTTGAGAATATGGGATACAGTTATTATCGTAGTTACTACCAAATGCGAATTGAAATGACAGAGCCGCCCCCTGCCCCTCGCCTCCCTGATGATCTTGTCTTGAAGCCATTCGACCCCACGCGCGACCTCGAAGCAGTTTATCGGGCAGATGTTGATTCTTTCAAAGATCATCATGGTTTTGTTCCGGAATCTTTCGAAGTCGGCTTCCCAAATTTCCACCATCATTTTATCGAAACCGATAATTACGATCCAAGTTTGTGGTTCATCGCCTATGACGGGGATGAAATAGCGGGAATCAATATTTGCCGCCCTTATTCGCACGAAGATGAAAATATGTCTTGGGTCTCCTCGCTCGGCGTGCGTAGAGCGTGGCGAAAACGCGGGTTGGGGTTGGCTCTTTTGCAACACGCTTTCGGTGAGTTTTATAAACGCGATAGAAAATTGGTCGGTCTCGGCGTAGATGCAACTTCCCTAACCGGTGCGCTCCGTCTCTACGAAAAAGCGGGGATGAGCGTCTACTCGCAATTTGACAAATACGAAAAAGAGATTCGTGCTGGGAAGGAAATTAGCGTACAATCTATAGAAGAGAACTAAAAAGAATTAACCGCCAAGACGCAGAGAACACCAAGTTTCTCTTAAAGTCGCCAAGTAAAACTCTTGGCGTCTCGGCGGTTCAAAAAAAAGGAGCTACTCATGCAAATTAAATGTTCACATTGCAACAAGATGTTTGCCGAAAATAAAGATGCCGCCCTCGCGGGCATGTTCGCCATCCACAATGAAGGCCTGAATCATTACGATGCTACTTGCCCCCATTGCCAGCACGCCGTGCGCATATCTGACGAACGGATGAATGAAACTTATCCCAACTGGGAAGCCGAATACGAAGATATGATGAAACGCGCAACTGAATTTGAGAAAAAACAAGCAAAATTAGCAGAACAGGCAGCCGAGAACAAAGGTAAACCGAAAAAAGAAAAGAAGAAAAGAAAACGAAACCGATGAGCATCAAAGCCGTAATCTTTGATGTGGGCGGTGTGCTGATGCGGACAGAAAACCGCGAGCCGCGCGCCACCCTAGGCTTGCGTTTTGGCAAAACATACGAAGAGATGGATAAAATCATCTTCGGCAAATCCGGCTATCACGCCTCGTTGGGAGAAGTTACCGCGCACGAACATTGGCAATCCGTGATGCGCGTCCTCGATCTCCCCGATAGCGAAATAGACAATATCTACACCCAATTCTTCGGCGGTGACGAAGTAGACTATGCGCTAATAGACTATATCCGCTCTCTACGTCCGCGTTATACCACTGCCATTCTTAGTAACGCTTGGGATGATTTACGTCAGATACTCGTTGAGAAATGGCAGATTGACGATGCTTTCGATGAAATCTTCATCTCTGCCGAGATGGGCATTGCTAAGCCAGATCCCAAAATTTATAAAATGGTCATCGAAAAACTAGGTATCGCCCCTGAAGAAATGGTCTTCGTAGATGATCTCAGCAGAAATATCGAAGCCGCTCGCAAACTGGGGATGCACGCCATCCATTTTCAGAAACGGGATGAGGTGATCGCGGAATTGCAAAAATTATTAGGAAAGTAACCTCTCCAAAACAAAAATCTCCCGCCCTACCCACCATAGGGCGGGATTTGATTCTGCTAGAACCTTTTTATTCGTTTCCAACGCAGTTTTCACATCTACCCATTTGGGATGAAAGTCTAAATCTTTTTCATAATCATCTAAAGCCAACGCACCTAGCTCCCCTTGAATTTTACAAAAATAATAATACGAAGTCATCTTGAAAGTGTCGAAATCTTCTTCAAGAGCGTGGGCGTAGCTAATCATTTTCCCCAACTCCCCTATGATTTGCTTCATCTCCGCGCCGCACTCTTCGCGGATTTCGCGGCTTAATGCCTCGTGATGCGATTCCCCCGCATCTATGCCCCCGCCGGGGAATTTATAATCCCCGTTAACAGAGGAGTAAACCATCAACAAATTCCCCTCTTGAAAAATAATGCCCCGCACCGCCTCGCGAAGAATCGTTCTTCCTTGCAGGTTTATATTTTCCTCATGATAAATGGTTTTCAATAATTTCATTGATAGTTAGTCTGATAGGTCACTGGTTTCTGGTCTACTGGTCTACTGACGAATACCTAATCCCCTGCTATAATCCGAGACATGATTCTAGTCACTGGCGGGACCGGTTTTATCGGGCGGGCGTTGGTACGTCAGCTCGTTGAAGCGGGTCATGAAGTTCGCACCCTGATTCGTCCCTCTCTGCATAGTCCGCGATTGCCGCAAGGCATCCCCGTTGAAGTAGCGATGGTTAGCCTAAACGATTTGCGCGGTCTTCGCGCCGCATTGCGCGGCGTGGACTCTGTCTATCACCTCGCTAGCGGGGAGCGTGGCGGGCAACTTTTCGAGACCGATGTGGAGGGGACGGAGATTCTGGCTCAAGCTGCGGCAGGAGCAGGTGTCCAGCGGATAATCTATCTCAGCCAACTTGGTGCTGATAAAGCGTCCGCTTTTCCAGCATTGCGAGCTAAGGGACTAGCAGAGGAGCATATTCGCAAAAGCGGTGTGCCTTATACTATCCTCCGCTCATCCATTGTATTTGGTCCCGAAGACAATTTTACAACAAAAATGGCTCATTTAATTCGCATCGCGCCCGGGATCGTCTTTTTACCGAACGGCGGTGAGATGCTTTTGCAACCGCTTTGGGTGGAAGATTTGGTAACTTCTTTGCTTTGGTCGCTTGAAGATGCCAAGTTTGAAAACCAAACTCATGAAATTGGCGGGAGTGAGTATTTTAGCCTGCGCCAGATTTTTGAAGTTATCCTTTCTGCAACGGGGAAAAAACGTCTGCTTCTTTCGGCATCTACACCCCTTTTGCGTGCTTTGAATATCATTCTTGAAGCCTCCATATCGAATTATCCCCTTTCTGGTTTTTTTCTGGATTATTTGGCAACTGACCGCACTTGCGAGACGGATTCTCTGCCGCGTATTTTTAATCTTATGCCGGCGCGTTTTACCTATAGACTTAATTATTTAGATAAAAGCACTTGGCTCGGTTTGTTGCGTGCAAGGTTTGGGAAGAAAGATAGGAAAAATTAAAATGAGAGAAGATAAATTACATCCTGTTCACCCCGGCGAAGTTTTGCTAGAAGAATTTTTAAAGCCGATGGGATTACACAGCGACTATGATTTGGATATAACCGAAGATGCTTTATGATTTTGCAGGATAAAAAACGCCCGTCTCGTATGAACGAGGCGGGCGTTTTCTATTAAGTAAATTTGCTTTCTATTTCACCGCATTCACAAAATCAGCTAACAGCCCATACGCTGTTGTATGCGGACCGGGGTCTTTCTCCACGATCGAGAGATCGCCCAAGACATCGGTTTTGAATTCGATGATGGAGCTTGTTCCCTCTACGCTGAAAATCGGGGAGGTGCTGGGGATGAGTTCAGGGGCGACTTTAGCGGAGAAAATGGTATCCCCTTCTCGTTTGGCAGAGCAGATTAATTTATAGCGTTTGCCCTCTTTGAGCGCGTCTGCAACCATTTTGGGCGTAATCCCGCGGATGCCTTTGCGGTCTACCTCTTGCGGTTTTAGCGGGATGCCCATCAGTACCGTCACCAGCGCGGCAACTTTGATCGCCGCGTCCCAACCGTCTATGTCGCCGCTGGGGTCGGTTTCGGCGATGCCGACTTTTTGACAGTAGGTCACGGCTTCATCGAAGCTGTCACCGTGTTCGAGACGAGACAGGATTAAGTTTGTCGTCGAGTTCAAAACTCCTTTAAACGAGAGCAAGTTGGATGCAGGGATGGCATCCCGAAAAAGCGAAAAGATGGGTGCACCGTCCATTACCGTAGATTCGTGCAAAAAGCGTACGCTCTGCGCATCCGCTAAATCCTGCAATTCACGATACGCGTGAACAACGGGACCTTTGTTGGCGGTGCAGACGTGTATCCCTAATCCCAACGCGGTGCGGATATGATCGAGCGCAGGTTGCCCCGTTTCGTGATTAACAGAAGTGTTCTCAAAAAGCACGTCCGCCTTGCATTTTCGGATAAAATCGAAAGAATCTTCAACCAACTCAGATGTGAGTAAATTCAGTGAGCGAGAGGAGCGCACCAACTCCAGCGCACCGAATAAATCAATCCCTTTTGGATTGACGAGCGTGCCATGCCGCCCCGTCGCAATCCCCGTCACCGAAAAAGTGATGCCATACTTATCTTTAAGTTCTGTTTTTTTGCGGAGGAGCAGATGCGCCAAAGCGCGCCCAACATTGCCGAAGCCAAGAAATGCTATTTTGTAGTGTGTCACGTTTTCTCCTGAGGTAAAATATAAATAAGTAAGCATCCATAAATAACTTCCTGATTTTTTT
>JAOZOM010000124.1 GCA_029933275.1 Anaerolineales bacterium
CAACTATGTATATCTGAAAGATTCTATATATCTGCTCGAAAAGCAGTGGTATGCAGAATATAACAGTTTAATAACTTGTCTACAACTACCATTCTTCATTCCCCACTCTCACCTTCTCTATCAACAAAATGCTCAAAGTTGTCAGAAGCATCAAAATTGTTGCCATCGCCATTGCCTGACCGTAGTTCATCCCGCCGGGTTGGGACAGGAATCGGTAGATCGCCGTGGGGATGGTTGGGTACGTCGGGCGAGCCAAAAGGGAGGTCGCACCGAATTCGCCGAGGGAGAGGGTAAAAGCAAATGTCGCCGCGGCGAGGGTGGCGCGGGAGATGATCGGGAAGTCCACCTCCATCCACACTTTAAAGGGGGACGCGCCCAGCATGGATGCGGCTTCTCGGTAGCGTTGCGGAATCGAAGCCAGCGCGGGTTGGAGGGCGCGAATAACGAAGGGCAGCGCAATCATTGTATGTGCGAGGGGAACGAGGAAGGGCGAAGCGATCCAGTTGAGGGGCGGGCGGCTGAATGTGATGATAAAACCCAAGCCCAAGGTCACGGCGGACGCGCCGAGCGGGAGCATCAGCAGCGGATCGAGGAGGCGGTCAAGGCGTTTCGGTTTCGCCAATGCTGATGCGACCGGAAATCCCAAAAGAAGAGAAAGGATGACCGTAATCCCCGCGTATTGAAGGGAATTTTTCGCGGCTTGAATTGGCGGGACATAAAAACGCGAGCCCCGCCGATTGATGAAGAGTTCCTGATAGTAGGCGGTAGTAAATCCGCTTTGGATGCTCTCCCGCTCGCCCCGATTTGCTTCGAGTTGGCTGATAGAGCGGAGCGGCAAAGCGAGCATGGGGAGAACGAAAAGGGCGAGGAGAAAGAAGAAGGAAGAAAGAAGGAAAACGCGTTCGGGGAGGGTTTTGGCGCGGCGGATGCGGCTTCTTTTTTCACGCGGGGCATTTTTGACGCTTGTTTTTGCCAAGACTCGGCTATATAAAATCGAGAAGCTCAAGGTACAGAGCAGTTGAATCACAGAAAGCAACGCCGCGACGGGAAGGTTGAGCATCGAAAGCGTCTGGACGTAGATTTCGACTTCGAGGGTAGAGAAAGATGCCCCGCCGAGCAGTAAAATTACGCCAAAGCTGGTGAAATCGAAGAGAAAAACGAGGAGCGAGGCGGCAAAAATCGAGGGACGCAAAAGCGGCAAGGTGACGCGCCAAAAACTGCGCCAGCGATTTGCGCCCAGCAGACGCGCAGCCTCGTTGAGACGCGGATCAAGTTGCGAGAGGGCGTTCCCCACGATGCGGATGACGATAGTCGTGTTGTAGAAAACATGCGCCAGCAAAATTGCCCCGAGGGTGTGCATAAAATGAATCGGCGGCGTTTCTAAATGAAGCCAATTCATCAAGGTTAAATTAATCCAACCGCGCGCCCCGAGCAGGGCGTTGAAGCCTGCCGCAACGACCACAGTCGGGAGCATGAAGGGAACCGCGGTGAGGGCGCGTAAAAGCGATTTGCCGCGAAAATCGTAACGAGCAAAAAGATACGCGGCAGGCAAACCAACCAAGAGAGTTAATCCCATCGAGAGCAGAGCTTGATAGAGAGTAAAACCAAGACTATGCGCGGCTATCGCCAAAGATTTGGGTGCGTAAAAGGCAGGCGAAGAGACTCCCAATGCCAAAATTTTGAAGAGGGGGTAAAAGAAGAATAATCCGAGAAAGAGAAGGGCGGGGAGCCAGCGAAAAAACGAACCGCGAAGACGCCAAGAGCGCGAAGAAAAGAAAGATTTTTTCTTGGTGTTTTTAAACTTGGCGTTCTTTGCGCTTTGGCGGTTAGACATTATTTCAAAACCGTCTCCGTCCAATCTTGAATCCACTGCTCACGGTTTTTCGCAATCAAATTGGGGGCAAGGCTGGCGGGATTTTCGGGCATCTCCGCATATTTCACGAATTCGGCGGGGAGTTTCGCAGAGGGCAAAACAGGATAAACAAAGATCTGCATCGGCATATCTTCTTGGAATTCGGTGGAGAGCATAAAATCGACAAAGGCTTCGGCGAGCGCGCGATTCTCTGTTCCGGCGAGGATACCGACAAACTCGATTTGACGAAAGCAAGTTTCAAGAATGGAGGCGGTTGGGGCATCATCTAGCGCAGTTTCGGCAAAAATCACCTCTGCCGCGGGGCTAGAGCCATAAGAGACGACCATCGGCTGCGCGCCATGTCCCGAAGAGGCACTGAAATTAGTGTAATAAGCTGTTTCCCAGCCGTCTGCCACGACTACGCCGTTTTCACGCAATCCCGCCCAATAATCCAGATAGCCATCCTCGCCAAAATGGGCGATGGTCGCCATCAAGAATGCTAATCCGGGCGAAGAAGTGGCGGGGTTTTCAACGGCAAGCAAGCCCTTATATTCCGACTTGAGCAAATCTTCAAAACTCGAAGGGATAGCTAAATCCTTTTCTGTGAAGTAGGCTTTATCGTAATTGATGCAAACATCGCCAAAATCAACGGGTAAAAGGTGATTTGAGCTATCCAACTGAAATTGGGACGGGACTTTTGCCAAAGCGGGCGCATCGTAAGGCTCGAAAATCTCAGCTTCGAGGGCGCGCGAGAGAAAGGTGTTATCCACGCCGAAAAAGACATCCGCGAGAGGGGCATCTTTGGTCAAGATAGCTTTATTCAGCGCAGCTCCCGCATCCCCGCTGGCGAGGAAAACCACTTCCACGCCCTGCGCTTCTTCAAACGCCGCAATCACTTCTTCGCTGACGGCGAAAGAATCATGCGTCATTACGGTTAACGTGGTCGGCGCGGCGGTTTTTGGCGCGCAGGCGGTGAGAGCGAGCGCGAGGGTTAAGAAAAGTATTTTTTTAAACATGGGTTCTCCTTGTATATAAACCTGACAAGTTTCGCGTATGAACAATCAACAACAACCCGCTTTCGATTTGGATTTTGGCGACATCGCCCAGCATCTCATTGCTGATGCCGCGCGTTTTATGAGGATAAAGAATCTCGTTTTGGAGTGACCAGCGCAACCCTTCGGTGCAGATTCCGTGAACAGGATTGCCCCAGGGGATTAACGAGATGATTTCCCCGTTTCGCGCGTGGATTTGGGCGTGCTTCCGCACAAAATACACCTCTTCGATCCCATCATCGAGGCGTAAATCCAGCCCAAGCAGGGATTCGTCTGTCAGCAGTGACAAATTTCCCAGCGTTTGGTCGAGCCGACCGCCCAACGCGGCGATGAGCAGAATCCGCTCGTAACCGGCGTTGATGGCGTAATCGAGAGCCAGTTCGAGGTCGGTCTCGTCTTTATCGGTGGGATATTGCCGAATCTCAACCTGATTCTCTTCGAGGACGCGCCGATCAGCAGAATCCAGCGAATCGAGATCGCCGATGACGACAGCCGGAAGCAAGCCCAAATTAAGCGCGTGCCGAGTCCCGCCGTCCACCGCTATAATGAAATCATCATCACGAATTAGCTTTTTTGCGGCATCCAAATCGGGCAAATTCCCGTTAATAAAAATGATGGCACGGTTTTTCATAAAAAAAACATCCTGCCAAGGGAAGGATGTTTTTGATAGGCAAAATCCCTCCGCCGGCATTATCCGGATCAGGTTATGCGGGTCGAGCGTAAACGCTCCTCTCAGCCAATGAAGGCTCCCCGTTCAAATGTAATCTTATTTAACCCCCAAAGAAGATTCTTGTCAAATATCTTTAAAGTTAAAGTATAATCACGCCATGTTGAAGATTTTGGTTGTTGACGATGAACAAATAGATCGGCGCGTTGTAGAAAAAACGCTGGCGCGTTTGGGACACGATGTTATTCTCGCCGATAGCGGAGAGGCTGCTTGGAAAATCATCCAAGAGGAGCCGATTCGTTTTGTTCTCACTGATTGGAATATGCCGCTCATGACCGGGATTGATTTAATTAAGAAAATCCGCTCAACAACCTTGCCGAGCTATGTTTATACCATTCTCGTTACTTCTAATAGTAAAGACGAGGATATAGTAAAAGGGCTTTATGCGGGGGCAGATGATTACATCACTAAACCATTTAACCCTACCGAATTAGAAGCCCGCGTAGCTGTTGGTGAGCGGATGCTTGCTCTTGAAGACGGTTTAATGCAAGCGAATAATCAGCTTGAAAAATTGGCTATGGTCGATAGTTTAACGGGGCTACTCAATCGGCGTGCCATTTATAAATTTGCGCGCGGCGAATTAGAACGCGCACGCCGCGTTTCCGAGCCGATTAGTGTCATTTTCTTGGATATTGATAAATTTAAGAGTGTCAACGATGAATTCGGTCATCTCACCGGTGATGAAGCATTAAGATTGGTGGCACAAGTGATTAAAAAACGTAGCCGTGCTTATGATGGTCTTGGGCGTTGGGCGGGCGATGAGTTTTTGGTCGTTTTGCCCGGTGCGAGTGCGACAGATGCCCAAAAAGCGGCGACACGCATCGTTGCAGGCATCGCTGCCACAAAACTAGCCATTCCGGATGGCGGTATTCTTTCACTTTCTGCGAGTGCAGGCGTGACAACCCAAGCAAAAATGACCGGAGCGATTGCGATTCTAGACGATATTATTCAAGCCGCTGACGAAGCTCTTTATAGAGCCAAAGATGCGGGCGGCAATCAAGTAGCAGCCACTCGGCTCTGAGGAAAGATATGTCAATCGATCCCGCTGCCCTCGAAGTTTATCGTGAAATCATGGGCGATGAAATGGATGCCTTTATCGCCGATATTCTCAAGAATTTTTATACGAACGTGCGTGATCTAATTGCTTCGTTGGATAAAACGTTGGCAGAAAACGATGTGGAGGGATTTACCCGCGCCGCACATACCCTCAAGACCACTACCGCTACAGTCGGTGCGAGACGTGTTTCCAGCTTGGCAATTGATTTAGAAGCACGGGGAGGGACTGAGCCGTTACCTGATCTTTTGCCTCTCCTCTCTGAGCTTAAAGAGGCTTACGAAGAGGCAGAAATAAAACTGAAAGAACTATACGATTAAGCACTAAATCGCCAAAAAATGTGATTTTGGCGATTTGGTATTTAAAGGAGACCAAATGTCTAAAAAAGTAGAAGAAAATCTCATTATCGCGATTGACTACACCTTAACCGTGGGAGATGAAGTCGTTGATTCATCTGAAGGACGCGAGCCGCTGGAATTTTTGCAAGGGGCTGGCAATATCATTCTCGGATTAGAGCGCGAGATGCTCAATATGGCAATCGGAGAAAGCAAGAAAGTGACTGTCTCTCCCGCGGAGGGATACGGCGAAATAGATAATGAAGCCTTTATGGAAATCCCCACCAATCAATTTCCAGAAAATGTCCCCGTAGAAGTCGGGACGGAGTTAGAAGTTAAAAATGAAGAAGGGGAGCCAGCCTATGTGCGGATTGATAAAGTGGAAAATAATATTGCTCTTCTAAATTTCAACCATCCGCTGGCGGGAAAAGAGTTGAATTTTGACGTGAAAGTGATTTCTATCCGAGAACCCAGCGAAGAAGAGTTGGCGCACGGACACGTTCATCATCACCACGAGCATTGAAAAAAACTAATTCTCCCGTTTTTTGTACCCAAAGGGCATAGATGGTTTGTACACGGATGACGCGGATTTC
>JAOZOM010000125.1 GCA_029933275.1 Anaerolineales bacterium
TGGTGCCTTTCAAATGGCTCGTTTATTTACCTGAAACCGAAGAATATGTTGAAGCAGGCACAGCCCCTGAAGGCGCAAAGGTACTGACTATCTCCGGCACGCAAGTCCGTGAAGATTATCTCGCCAAAGGAAAATTGCTCCCTGAATGGTTCACCCGTCCCGAAACCGCCGAAATCCTGCGCGAATCTTATCCCGCAAAACATGAGCAAGGTTTCTGTGTTTGGTTCACCGGTCTCAGTGGCTCCGGTAAATCGGCTACGGCACGCGCCCTCACCGATCTGCTCCTTGAGCGCGGTAAACGCCTCACCGTTCTTGATGGCGATGTCGTTCGCACGCACCTTTCCAAAGGTCTCGGCTTCAGTGCCGAAGATCGTGACACCAATATCATGCGCATCGGCTACGTCGCCGGTGAAATCGTCCGTCAGGGCGGCAATGTGATTTGTGCGGCAATTAGCCCCTATCGCAATGCCCGCAACGAAGCCCGCAAACTCGTCCCCGAAGGCAATTTTATTATGACTCACGTAGATACCCCTCTCGAAGTCTGCGAAGCTCGTGATGTCAAAGGTCTCTACGCAATGGCGCGCCGAGGCGAAATCAAAGGTTTCACCGGCGTTGATGATCCATACGAAGAACCCATCAATCCCGAAATTACAGTTACAGGTGATGTAGTCTCTCCCGAAGAAAACGCAATGAAAATTATCGGATATTTGGAAGAACAAGGTTTCCTGATTAAATAACCCCCAAGCAGAAACGATTTAACCGCAAATCCTCGCAAATCTTCGCGAAAATTTAGAGATGATTTGTGAAGATTTGCGGTTTTTATTTTTTATGAACAGAAAAACTGCCTTCGCCCTCATATTAGGCTTGCTCACTGCGAGTGGAGTTTGGTTGCTGAAAACCAGCACCCCCTTTGGTCTCGGTCTAACGGATGATGCCATCTCCTACATCGCCGCGGCTCGTGCCTTATTGGCGGGACAGGGCTTTACGCGTATTTGGCTCGCAACGGGACTAGAGCCGATCACCCATTGGCCCCCCGCTTTCCCCGCGACCCTCGCCGCAATTAGTCTCCTCCTAAAAATAGACCCTTATAGAAGCGCGCGCTTCCTAAACATCCTGATTTTCGGTGCAAATGCAGGGATTTTGGGATTGCTTGGCTATAAGATGACAAAATCCTATCTCGAAAGCATCCTGCTCTCTATTCTTTTCCTATCTAGTAGTTCCCTTCTCCGTCTCCATGCTCAAGCCCTAAGCGAACCGCTTTATCTTTTTATCAGTTTGCTCGCATTTTTGGCGTTTGCAAATGCGCTCCGCATGGTCTCTCAAAAGCAACCGACTTCAGTCGGCTTTGTATCCGTAGCACGGGGATTAAGCCCCGTGCGTTGGCTCATCCTCGCTGGTTTTCTCACAGGGCTTTCCTATCTCACGCGCTACGCCGCATTATCATTAATCGCAACTTTCATCGTTGCCATTTTCATCCTCTACCCTACATGGCGAAAACGCTTCACCTCTTTAGCATTCTTTCTCACAGGTGCGCTACCTCCCGTCCTCGCGTGGATGTTACGCAATAAATTAGTTGGCGGAAGTGCGACCAATCGCACCTTCCAGTGGCATCCTGTTACGCAAGAAAATATTTTTCGCGGACTCAGGTCTTTTTTTCAATTTCTCCTCCCTCTTCCCAAAATCTCCTCTTTTTTTAATCAGCCCTTTTTTTTAATTCTTTTCTCCTTATTAATTGCACTTGCTTTACTTTTTTGGATTCTCCCGAAGAGCATAAAATACTTCCTAAAATCGGATGAAAACCCTCGCCCCGCGGTACTGCCTTTTATCACCACACTCTATATTTTTAGCTATTTAGGCTCTCTACTCATATCCCTTTTCCTCTTCGATGCCGCGACCCCACTCAACGACAGGATTCTCTCCCCCGTTTATCTCGCTATTTTGATTATGCTTGTTTATTTTATCCATAAGCTCTTTGAACAAAATAAAATAACCTTGCGTATTCTCTCCATAATATTGGCTTTCTTTCTTTTCAGCACATCCCTCATTGCTCAAATTCACACGGTTGGCGAATTAAAAGAATCCCCGCTCGGATTTGCCTCCTGGCGTTGGCGAGAATCGACCGTAATGGAGGTAATCCGCGATTTGCCGGAAGATGTTGAAATCTACACCAATCAACCCCCTGCCGTCTATTTCTGGACAGGTCGCCCCTCCTATAGTCTTTGGGGTGGACAACCTGATCCCGTTCGAGAAGGCGATGCGGTTCTCGCGATTTTCTTCCCGCCCGAAGCAGACACGCCCGAATATCAGGCTTGGTTTGCAAAAACCACCGCAGAATTAGAAGCGATTCAAAAATCAGGCTTAGGTAATCTTTATCAGAATAAATAAGGGTTTTCTTATGCGCAGAAAAAACAGCCTCATCCTCATCATCTTGGGGATAATCTCTATTCTCTTCTCTCTCCTCACAGACACTTTAGGCTTTGGGCAAAACGGGGAGATTTTGGGAGCTAAACAAATTCTCGGCATAGAATTTGGCATTGCGCTGATTATCATTGGAATCGGACTATACACTGTCAAGAACGAAAATCGCACAAAAATAACGCCAAAAGAAATTTTCGCAAAAATACTCGATCTCCCTGTGCTTTTCTGGGTCTTACTCACTTTTCTAATCCTCTATCTTTTATTTTTTATCCCCCCGCTCTTCTTCTCTGAAATCAGAATTCAATACTTCGTCAAATATATCCCCGATGCTTGGACAACGCGCATCGGTTTTGATATAGATACAACGCTGAAACATATCAACGCGTGGCTCACTGAAGGAACTTCTCTCTACGCTGATGGCATTGTCCCCTATACGCCGCTGACTCTCGCTTTATTCACCCCTTTTCTCCTTTTAGGATACCCCGTATATTACAAAGCCTTATCGTTATTGACTATTTTTAGCTATTTTCTGGCCACTTTCCTCTTCCCTCTTGCGCTAAGCAAGAAAAAAGAATACGGCATTCTGATTTTATTGGGTGTGAGCGGACTTTTCTCTTACGGCTTTCAATTTGAATTGGAACGAGGGCAATTTAACATCATTGCTTTTGCGCTGGTTTTATTCGCAATCTATATTTTTCATTATCAACATAAATTTCGTTATTTTGCCTATCTTTTCTTTTCCCTCGCGCTGCAATTAAAGCTATATCCCGCTATTTTTATTCTCATGCTCGTCAAAGATTGGCGGGACTGGAAAAATAATCTCAAACGATTTATCGCGTTGGGCATCGCTAATTTCTTGCTCCTTTTTGTGC
The DNA here is from genome assembly GCA_029933275.1 of Anaerolineales bacterium. Lineage (GTDB taxonomy): Bacteria > Chloroflexota > Anaerolineae > Anaerolineales > Villigracilaceae > Desulfolinea. The sequence goes on from JAOZOM010000125.1 coordinate 3,291, forward strand.
TTGGCGTAGAAATTTTCAACGATTTCATCGCCCAAATCATCAACCGGGCAAATATGCAAAGCTCCCGATACGAAGATCTTTCCATCTCCGGCTTTAGTTATTATCTTTCGGAAGAAGCAAAAATTATTTCTCCCCAAACTGCTGATTTAATCGGCAAAGTATTTTTGTTTTTTCTCGCGATCGCAATTTTTGCCATCATCGTTCATCTTTATCGCCAAGATAAAAAAGGCATCAACCCCTATTTATTTTTAATCCTCACCATCGCGGCTTTGATGATTCCCGCAGCGAGTTTTGACTATAAATTAACCGTTCTAATTGTCCCGATGATTCTCTTTTTCAATAGCTTGCCTGATATCAAAACCTTCCCCAAAAAGCTCCTTTTCACGGGAGCGGTTCTTCTCACCTCCGCTGCTTATTGGTCAACGCTCTATCCCTACGAAGTAAAAATGCCCTTCCTCGCGAGAAATTCCCTTGCCCTCTTGGTGATTTTATTTGCGCTCGGTTTTCTATATCTTCTTTTGAAAGGGAGATATGAGAATATCCGGGATAGTTAGCCCCCTGTTTCGGCTCTCGGAATGTTGGGAATCACGCGGCAAGTTTTGGGACAGGTGCGATTCGCTGTTTCATATCCGATTAATTGTTTTTTAGGAAAATTTTTATGCAGAAAAAGAAGCGATTCTATGCCTTCATCCTTGTTTTGGGCTTGCTGGCCGGTTTAGGAGCTTGGTTGCTGAAAATCAGCACCCCCTTCGGTCTCGGATTGACAGATGATGCCATCTCGTACATCGCCGCGGCTCGTGCTTTGTTGGCGGGAAAAGGTTTTACTCGCATCTGGCTCGCCAGCGGGCAGAAGCCCATCACGCATTGGCCCCCTCTTTTCTCCGCATTGATTGCCTTCCCCAGCTTTATCTTGAATATAGACCCTTATCGCGGCGCGCGCATTGTTAATATTTTAATTTACGGATTAAATACTGCCCTCTTGGCGTGGCTGGGCTGGCGAATGACGCGTTCGTATTTAGCGGGAATTTTTCTCGGGCTACTTTCGTTGAGTAATGGCATTTTGCTGAGAATGAACGCGTATGCTTTAAGCGAACCGCTTTATATCACTTTTACTTTGTTCGTTTTTTTGACTTTTGCGCGCTATCTCGAAAGAGAAAAGAAAGGTTGGCTCGTCCTTGCCGGTTTTCTAACGGGATTAGCCTACCTGACGCGCTATGTGGGATTATCCATTTTAGCGACCTTGCTTGTTGCTATTATCATCCTGCGCCCAACGTGGAAAAAACGATTCGTTGCTCTCAGCATTTATCTCCTCGGTGCACTTCCCCCAATCTTGTTGTGGATGGGACGGAATAAGCTCCTCAGCGGGAAAACAACCAATCGCGTGATGGCGTGGCATCCGGTAACCGCACAGAATATCCTGCGCGGTATCAACGCTACAACGCAATTTCTTATTCCCGTTGAAGGGTGGTGGGATAGGTTACAAGAAGTCCCTTATTTCTTTACTAGCCTGATTTTGTTGATTATAGCGGGGTTATTTTTCTGGGTAATGAAAAAATCATTACGCGCCTTTTTAAAACCGGATTCGGAACGCCCCGAAGCGATTTCTTTGATTGTTGGTATTTATATTTTAGGGTATTTAGGATCATTACTTTTCTCGCTCAGTTTTTTTGATGGTTCTACACCGCTTAACCACCGAATTCTCACGCCCCTTTATCTATCCCTGCTGATTCTCCTCCCCTCAATCGGGATGTGGGTCTGGCGCAAAGAAAATATGTATGCCCGCATTGCGCTGCTTATCGCGGCAATTTTCATTTTGCTTACTTCGACCATAACACAGGTGAAAACTCTCCGCGTTTTGCGCGAGGATGCACAGAGATTTGCCTCTTGGCGTTGGCGGGAAAACGCAGTTATGGATGCGATTAGCGAATTGCCGAAAGAGATGCCCCTCTACACTAACCAACCCCCCGCGGTTTACTTCTGGGCGGATCATCCCGCCTTTATTTTGCCGGGGAGCGATGAAGAGATTTTGCAAATAAACGCAGAAATCGCCAAAAGGAACGCGGCTTTTGCCTTTTTCCCGCATGGTTTATTTGAGTACGAAGAAGGGCAAATTCCGCTTCTTATTGAGGGTTTGAGTATTATCGAAAATACTGATTTGGATACGCTTTACGGGGGCCAACCTTGAGAAACTGTCCGTTTTCTGAGTCACAGATAAATACCGATGAAAAGGGTTTGGAAGGATTTTTGTTTCTTCTTTCACTCACTCATGATAAGCGAGATTGAAATCTCTGCTCAGCCGAAAATTCATTTTCTGGTTTT
>JAOZOM010000423.1 GCA_029933275.1 Anaerolineales bacterium
CCTCCGTCAAGACCGTAGATTCTGGCGTAGAAATCCAGATTTTCATAAGAAGTCAAATCATCATAGAGAGAAAATTTCTGTGACATATACCCTATTTTTGATTTAACTTTTTCCGGCTCTGTGAGTACATCGTGCCCGAGTACTTTTGCAGTTCCTTCTGATGGCATGAGAAGACCACAAAGCATTCGAATTGTGGTGGTTTTCCCAGCACCGTTAGGACCCAATAACCCGAAAATTTCACCTCTAGGGATAGTGAAGTTCACATTATTTACAGCGGTAAAATCTCCGAATTTTTTGGTTAGATTCTCCGTAACAATGGCGTTTTCAGGCTTCATCTTTATCTCCACTCGATTCGACTAAATGAATGAATACATCATCCATAATCGGTTTGGTTCGTCTAAGAACACGAATATTGCCTCCGGCTTTTTTCAAAGATTTCACAAGTTCTTTTTCTACCTTGTCAGGATTTTGAACAGCCATACGGATTCGATCTCCTACCGGTCGCCAGTTGACAATCCCATTGGTTGCGTTGATCGCATCACGAACTGTGCGGCGTGGGCGTGCAATAATCTCCATCATCTGGTAAGGGAGCCGTTCTCCAAGCTCTTTGGGCGAGCCAGTGGTTAGAATTTCTCCTTCATTCAGGATACCAACCTGATGACATCGCTCGGCTTCGTCCATATAGGGCGTACTGACCAAAACCGCAACCCCTTGCAAAAGGACTTCTGCAACAATTTCCCAAAGGTCTCTTCGAGAAACAGGGTCAACGCCTGTAGTCGGCTCATCCAACAGCAACACTTTTGGTTCATGGATAAGGGCGCAAGCCAATGCCAACTTTTTACGCATCCCGCCCGACAAGTTTTCACTGCGACGTTTCTGAAATCGATCAAGCCGAGTAAAGGCTAAGAGTTCCTCAATTCGTTCTTTGCGGCGTTCCATCGGAACTGCCTGAAGGTCGGCAAAGAAATTCAGGTTTTCGATCACGGTAAGATCAGGATAAAGACTAAACGCCTGAGGCATATAGCCGATCAGCTTACGTGCGCCTTCGGGATGGCACTCTACATCAAATCCTTCTATTTTTGCATATCCGGAAGTAGGTAGCATCGCCGTAGCCAATATCCGAATCGTAGTCGTCTTTCCCGCGCCATCAGGTCCAATTAGTCCATAAAGCTGTCCCGAAGGAATACTTAAATCGACTCCCCGAATGGCGAAATCTCCCTCCTTTTGAGACTTATAGCATTTTGTCAGGTCTTTTGCTTCAATTGATAGTTCCATATATTTCTCCTATAAAAATTTCAACATTAAAGGGATGAAATTTTAGTGTTTTTGCTGGATAAAAAACCGCGCCGCGCGTGATCTAAACTTGCGTGCCGTTAATTAGCCTCTTCTTGGCGTAAACATTTTTCTGCTCACGC
>JAOZOM010000424.1 GCA_029933275.1 Anaerolineales bacterium
TAGAAGCCGAGTTGGGGCGCGAGGATGCCGTAGGCGAGCGCGGCGATTAGGGCGAGGAGGAGAGGGGGGGGGGTAAGAAGAGATAATAAACGTTTCATATTTAGTAGGGGCGACCCTTTGTTCTTTTCAGGCAGATTTATGCTTTAGCCAAAAGGTTGGCTAAAAAAAGATGCCACTTGAAAACCCAAAGGGGTCGCCCTTACAGATTATTATGCTACGGAATAATCCAAGTACCCGTTTCACCAGCCAACGCGCGCTGGATATTCGGTGGATCAGTGACGAGGGCTTTTTTGCCGCCTTCTTTCAGGAATTTGACAATCGCCTGAATTTTAGGGAGCATACTGCCGGGGGCAAAATGACCTTCTTCGATGTATTTTTCTGCTTGAGCAACAGTCATCTCGTCCAGCCATTCTTGGTTTTCTTTGCCAAAGTTGATGGCAACTTTCTCTACTGCGGTAGAGATGACAAGCAAATCGGCGTTGAGATTATTGGCAAGCAAACCAGAAGCGAAATCTTTGTCGATCACGGCTTCTACGCCGCGTAAGTTGCCGTCCTCTTTCTCAACAACAGGGATGCCGCCGCCGCCAACGGCGATGACGGTGAAGCCCTTATCAATTAAGGTGCGGATTGCGTCTACTTCAACGATGTTTTGGGGAATGGGCGAAGGCACAACACGCCGCCAGCCACGTCCGGCATCTTCAACGAAAACTTGTCCTTTTGCCATGCGTTCTTTGGCTGTTTCTTCATCGAGAAAAGAGCCGACTGGTTTGGCGGGATGCTCAAAAGCGGGATCCGCCGCGTCAACTTGGACTTGAGTTACAAGGGTTACGGCTTCTTTCTTCATACCGCGTTTTTTGAACTCATTGCGTAGGGCTTTTTGCCCCATATAGCCAATTGCACCTTGCGTATCTGCGCCACAATAATCCATCGGAACGGTATGTAACTCGTGCATTGACAATTCAGAACGACGCAGGATGAATCCAACTTGGGGTCCATTGCCATGCGTGATGACAACATCCCAGCCATCTTCAATCATTCCGGCGATATGACTCATTGTCTGCTTAATCGCGTCGAATTGGTCTGGGATGGTTTTCTTGGTCTTATCTACGATCAGCGCGTTTCCACCAATGGCAACAACGGCTACTTTTTTTTCGGTCATAGTTTCTCCTTGCTTATCGCATCGTCAAAGCCATGACGGCTTTTTGCGCGTGCATACGGTTTTCAGCTTGGTCAAATACGACTGAATTAGGTCCATCCATCACTTCGCTGGTGACTTCTACATCACGGTCGGCGGGAAGCGGGTGCATATAGATTGCATCGGGTTTCGCCAAATCCATTTTGCGCTGATCGGTAATCCAGCTCTTATATTTATCTTGGATGACTTTCCCTTCGGCGGGATCTTGGGTGGTCAA
>JAOZOM010000425.1 GCA_029933275.1 Anaerolineales bacterium
AAACATCTCCGTCCGCCGTATCATAACCGTCACTGTCATAATCCACAAATATGGTCGTATTATCCCGGGCCGGGGTCAGATAAATTCCGGAATCCGACTTCGAATCACTGTCCGGATCGTTATTGCCTGCGCTGGCACCCACCGGATACGACCCCGGCGCCCACCCGATATAATGCTCTTGTTCCAGCAGCGATGCCGGGACCAGGGAATAGGCCCAGTCATTGCCGGTATCTTCCGTATCAATAGTGGAAACTCCCCAGAACACGTCACTACCTTTTAAATAAACTGCGGTATTTTCCGGCATGTAGCTGCCGGTGGCCTCATTAAATGAACGGGTGCTTTCCGCAGCAACAGTAAACGTATCAGTTTCTGAAGTTGTTTCATAGGTAATGGTCAGGGTCGTATCATGAGGATTATACAGATAAAGGTCCACCGGATCATCCGTGGCTGTGGTCGGACCATCCACCTGCGCATAATATTCATCATCCCAGAGCCCACGCGGAAATGCTGTTAACCCACGGATTTCATAGGTGGAGCCTTCATCGCCGATCACATAATGCACCTGCAGGGTTTCACTTCCCAAAATTTCGGCGCCGGCAATCAGCAGATTATCCGCTGTGCTGCTGTTTGCGGTGGCATCCGGAATGGCGCCGGGATATGTAATGGCCTGATCACCGATACTGAGGCGGTCCAGCAGAAAAACCTCACCCTGGCTGAGGGTCGTTGAAGTACCGTCTACAGTCCCGTCCCGGTCCCAGTCCAGGCTGTCAAAAGTTCCGTCTTTATTAAAATCCACCTGAAGGGTGGTATTATCCTCCGTTGCCTGGATTAAGGCAAATACCCGGTCAAAATCCATCAGGTCCTGACCGCCGTTGGCGGCTGACAGTGCCAGATCCTCACCAAAGGGCAGAATATACTTGATTAACTGGGGCCGGACCGGATAAATTTCCCATGCCACGGCCAGCAGGGTGCTGGCAATGGTGTGATCGGGATAATCATCAGGATTGGTATCGTTCCAGGAGGTTCGGGTCACGGTAACCGTGCCGCCCGCCACATAAAGCCGGTCTGTCCCGTCATAATACTCATTTGCCGAATTCCTGGGAGCAGCCGGTATATAGCTGCTTTCAAACGTCCGGTTGGCACCGGCCGTGCCAAAGGTATAAGTCTCATCTGCGGTGGACAGATCATCCGGATCAAAATCATACCCGTCTTCCCAGTGATCATAATACAGGGTGGTATTTTCCGACCAGGCCGTCACGGATATGATGCAGTGCATGATGTCCAGATAGTCCGGTGTACCATCCCCCAGCGTATCAAAGGGACTGATTTCATCTAAAATAAAGTTCATGCTCTCTTCATCACCGGGAATATAATATTCGGAATACCCGGATGGTGCTACCCCCAAAG
>JAOZOM010000426.1 GCA_029933275.1 Anaerolineales bacterium
GAGGGCGTTTATGCTTTTTCGCATCTCACTTTTCAGGAGTATTTGGCAGCTTCTGCGATTGCAGCGCGTGATGATTATTTGAGTTATACACTTGAGCGTTCAGCAGATGCCTGGTGGCGAGAAGTAATTTTGCTCGAAGCGGGCTATCTCAGTATGCAGAGCAAGGAACGCACGACAAACCTGATCAAAGCCATTATTGAGCGGCAGGAAGAACCTGAGCCTTATCATAATTTGGTCTTGGGCGCAGAGTGCTTGCGAGATGTGGGCGAAAACCGTGTTTCGGGAAATTTGGGAAGTAGCTTGCGCACACAATTACAAGCGGAATTGGAAACCCCAGTGCCTGATGGTTGGATGGGAAAGGTACGCTCGCGGCTCACGCGTGGGATGACCGCCGAGCAGCTTACTGCCAGACGAGTATCTGCCGCGAATGCGCTGGCGCGTGTGGGTGGAAATCAATATTGGAGCAGCCCTTACGGTGAACCGGAGTGGCTGGATATTCCCGCTGGTGAGTTTTGGATGGGAAGCGAAGAATACAGTTGGGAAAAACCAGTTCATAAAATACATCTTCCCGCTTTCCAAATTTCTCGTGTACCCATTACAAATGCTCAATATGCTTTTTTTATAGAGGCTACAGAACACGAATCCCCCAGACACTTTGAAGACGGACGTGCGCCAAAAGGGCAAGAAAGCCACCCTGTGATTAATGTCAGTTGGCATGATGCTTTAGCCTATTGCAAGTGGATGAGTGAAGTGAGTGGTAAGAATATCACTTTGCCCAGCGAAGCCGAGTGGGAGAAAGCGGCACGTGGTCCTTCGACAGGCTCAGGAAGCAAAAGAGAATACCCGTGGGGAGATGATTTCGAACTGACGCGTTGTAATACAAGCGAACTTGGCTTAGGCACAACCACGCCGGTCGGTATCTTTCAGGAAGGAGCCAGCCCTTATGGGATGCTGGATTTGAGCGGAAATGTTTGGGAGTGGACGAGAAGTATCTATGGAGAATGGGACGCGGAGAAGAAAGAGCATGTGAAGTTGTTTTCTTACCCTTATGTTTCAGTAGATGGACGGGAAGAGTTTGAAAGAGGGAATGAATGGTCTCGCGTGCTGCGCGGTGGTTCTTGGTTCAACGATTTTAGGTTCGCTCGCTGCGCCTACCGCTACGGGGGCGTTCCCGATCTTAGGAGCTACGATTTCGGGTTTCGTTTAGTCGTTTCCCTGGTTTTTCGTTAAGTTTTTGAATGCTGTTTGCTGAATACTGAGTTCTGTTTTCTCCCTCTTAAAAGATACGGGATGCTACGCGATGTTTTTCTGACCTTAGGCAATAGTATAAAAGACAAGAAATGCAGGTAAAAAAGAGTGCCCCTCGTAGTGCATCGCATCTGTTTTTGATGCGTTGCACTTGG
>JAOZOM010000427.1 GCA_029933275.1 Anaerolineales bacterium
AAGGAAAACAGACAAATGGCGGGCGGTGTAGCAGTGACGCATTTCACCATCCGTGACGCAACCCGCCGTCTTGTAAATGGGAAAGTGCGTGCAAATCTCTCGCTAAAGGGCTTTGCGCGCAGGTTAGAAACTTTACCACTCATTATTTGGGATAAGCCCAAATGGGTAACCCCGTTTTTTGCGATATTTCATCCTTTACGGATGATGCGCCGAATAAAGAAAGGGTCTAAAAAATAAATGCCTCGTATCGGAATGAATCCTGCTCGCGGTCGCGAGACTGCTTATAAACCTGCCCGCGTGACGTTGGCGGTGCTGACTTATCTGCCCGAAGAGACGGGCTATTTTCAACATCGTTTTGATGTGACACGACTCTGCATTGAGAGTTTGATTGCTAATACCTCCCAGCCTTACGATTTGCTCGTTTTTGATAACGGTAGTGCGCCTCAACTGGTAGATTATCTCCGCGAAATGAACAGCGCGGGCAAAATTAATTACCTGATGCTCTCAGAACGCAATATCGGCAAAATCGGAGCTTTGCAGATGATTTTTAAAGCTGCGCCCGGCGAATTGATTGCCTACACAGATGATGATGTTTTCTTTTTACCCGGTTGGTTGGATGAGCATCTCAAGATTCTCGAAACCTATCCCAATGTGGGTTTGGTGACGGGATTTTATATCCGCGCGCATGTCGCTTATGCGATGCAGTCATTAGAGAAATTTATGGCAGGGAACGAAGTTGAGATTGAGCGTGGTCTTCTCCTCGAAGAGCAATGGATTCGGCACTTCAACGAAAATATGGGACGTACTCGCGCCCAATATGATGAAGAAACCGCCGGTTTAGAAGATATCGCGTTGAAATATCGTGGCGTGGCAACTTTCGCTTCGGCGGGGCATCATCAATTTCTTGCACCCAAGCAGGTTTTGGTAGACGCGCTACCCACCGCGTGGCAGGGCAATTTGATGGGTAAAATGCGCGAACTTGAAGAGGATATTGATAAACTTGGTTTCATGCGTCTTTCTACGCGCGAGCCTGTCACTCGCTTATTGGGCAATGTCATTAGCCCAGAAATGGCGGAGGAAGCGCGCAAATACGGTTTTGATATTTCTGGCGTAGAACAAAAACGCAAATCCGCTTTGCGGCAGCGAATTTACGATATGAAGCTGACGCAGAAAATCGCTTGGCGTTTGTATAATCTCTCTTATGATGCAATTACCTCGAAAAAGAGTTGAGGGTTATCTACAATATAATAAGATACGAAGTTTTGGGAACACGGAGTTACGCGGATTTCACGGAGAGAATTTTTTAAGGTACGGAGAAAACCTATTTCTTCGTGAATTTTTGAGACCTTCGTGTTTAATCGCAGGTGAAATATGGAAATTACCAAACGCATAAAATCCGCCG
>JAOZOM010000126.1 GCA_029933275.1 Anaerolineales bacterium
TATGCACATTCTCGTTACCAACGATGACGGCGTTCACGCGCCCGGTCTGCTCGCCCTCGCAAAAGCGATGCGCCCTTTCGGAAAAATCACCGTTTTCGCCCCCGACCACAATTGGTCGGCTTCGGGACATAGCAAAACACTGGGACGACCTCTCCGTGTGGACGAAGTTCAGCTCGCAGACGGGACTCCTGCCCTCGCAACGGATGGCGCACCCTCAGACTGCGTTGCGCTCGCCAATTTGGGGTTGATTCCCCCCGTAGACTTGGTCGTCAGCGGAATCAATCCCCATGCCAATATCGGCGATGACATCACCTACTCAGGCACCGTCACATCGGCAATGGAAGCCGTTATTGGCGGCGTACCGGGATTAGCCTTCTCCCTCGAAACACCGCTTGGCTTAGCAAGCCCCGATTACGCTCCCGCGGGCGAGATAGCGCGGCAAGTGGTAGAAAAAATCATCGCCGAAGAATTGCAAAAAGACCGCCTTTTGAGTGTCAATATCCCCTATCTACCTCTCAACGAAATCAAAGGCTTTCGAATCACCCGTCAAGGCGAGCGGATTTACCGCGACAAACTGATTAGCCGCGTAGACCCCTTCGGACGACCCTATTATTGGATTGGCGGCGAGCATCCGACCGGCAAAATGCTTCCAGATACCGATTTCGGCGCAATTAACGAGGGCTATGTTTCCATCACGCCTTTGCAATTAGATATGACCGCACAAGAAGAAATGGCCCGATTGAAAAAGTGGACGTGGTAGTTTTCAATGCCCCGCTTCACCTCTCCCCCAAAACAGTTAGATTACAACATCCAAGTCTGGGAAATGGTGCGCCAAATCCCGACGGGCAAGGTTTGCTCCTATGGGCGTATCGCGGCGATGATTCCGCCGCCCAATAATATGAACCCAAAGAGCTATCTCGCCTTTGGGGCGCGCTGGGTCGGCGGCGCAATGGCAAAATGCCCCGATGATATTCCGTGGTGGCGCGTCGTCAATGCGCAGGGGAAAATCAGCGCACGCCCCAACGCCACAGATCAACGAGAATTACTCGAAGACGAGGGCATCATCTTCGATGCGCGCGGAAAAATAGATTTTAAGATTTATTTGTGGGGATAATTTCTCTGTCTGACAACTTCAAAAATTAAAATCGCCCCTGCAATCGCGGCATTCAGCGATTCCATCTCTCCCGGCATGGGGATATGGATACTGTGCGCCGCCAAATCTCGTGCGGATTGGCTCGCCCCATTCGCCTCGCCGCCAATAATCAGGGCGCACGCGTTGTTTAGGCTTGCTTCCGTATAAACGACATCCCCTCTCATTTCAGCCAAATAGACCGTTAAACCGCGTGTCTGATTCTTAATCTCATCCCAATCCATATTAACAATCGGGAGGTGGAAGTGCGCCCCCATCCCCGCGCGCAGCACTTTCGGGGCAAAAGCATCGGTTGTCCCCGGCGGGAGGAGAAGCGCATCCACATTTGCCGCGGCGGCGGTGCGGAGCAGGGTACCGAGATTGCCGGGATCGCGGATTTGGTCGAGGATTAGAAGGAAATCTGGGGAATCGGGAATTCGAAGTTGGGAATAGTCAAGAACAGCTAGAACGCCTTGTGAATTTTCGGTATCACTGACGGATTTAAGCAAAGCGGAATCTACTTCTTCAATCTCAATATCTTCTAAAGTAGATAATAATTCTTTCCCGCGTTCACTGAGGCTGCGATCATATAAAACAAAGCGGATTTTCCATTTTGCCGCGACCGCCTCTTCGAGCAAGCGCACGCCTTCAACGAGAAAAGCATTTTCCTTGCGCCGAGCTTTGGCGCGCCCCTGTAGGGAGCGAATGAGTTTAACTTTGGGGTTTTGGGGAGAGGTAATCATGTAGAAAAGTAGGCTAAAAAAGTCTTAAAGATTTTCATAGTCTTTGAAAAATTTAAGATAGAGCTCTGCATCTGCTTGACCATAGAGGATTAGGCGAACTTCTTTTAGCGAAGAATCTGCGTTTTGGGTGAGGTATTGCTCAATAGTTAAGAAAATGATCTTTGCCGCGCGCTCTTTAGGAAAGCCGAATATCCCGGTCGAAATCGCGGGAAGTGAAAGGGAGGCAAGCCCAAGGTCAGATGCGACCCGCAGAGAGCCTTTTATCGCATCCGCCAGTTTTACGTCCTCATCCCCATCCCCCCAAACGGGACCGACCGCATGAATCACATATTTGCAGGGCAATTCTCCGGCAGAGGTATAGGCGGGTTTGGCGTGACTGACTTCGCCATGTTCCCGCACCCAAACATCGCTTTCTTGCTGAATAATTTCGCCCCCACGACGAGAAATCGCCCATGCTACACCGCCGCCGTGTTGCAGACGGCTATTTGCCGCGTTGACAATTGCATCAACTTTCTCGGTAGTAATATCGCCTTGGACGATTTGAAAGGTTTTGTTGTTGGGCAGAGGGAAAGTAAAAATGGATTCGTTCATGCCCCTATTGTATCGCAAAAAAATAAGGGCGGGTCTCAGACCCGCCCTTATAAAATAGACGTTTTTACGCTTCTTGCGCTCTCGCCACAACGGCGGCGAAGGCTTCTGGATCGCGAACTGCCATATCGGCGAGCATTTTGCGATTGAGTTCGATATCTGCTTTTTTGAGCAAGTGAATCAGTTTGCTATAAGTGACACCGTTCAAACGAGCGGCGGCGTTGATGCGAGCAATCCACAATCTGCGAAGGTCGCGGCGGCGATTGCGGCGGTCTCGGTAGGAATACCAGAGACTTTTGAGCATCGCTTCGTTTGCTCGGCGGAAAAGTTTGCTTTTTGAACCATACTGACCTTTGGTCAGCTTAAGTACCTTCTTATGTCTTCGTCGTCCGTGAGGACCATTTTTTACTCTTGCCATTTTTTATCTCCTGCGAACCCAGAGCGTCGGGACGGTTTATGCCGTATTCCAGTTGAATACACTCAAGAGCTGCAACTAAAATTGAATAAAACTATTTTTTCATATTCGGCGCAAGTCGTTTAATGCGCTTGACCAATCCGCTGCCTTTAACTACAACCATTGAGTCGAGCAAAACTTTTGTGCGCTTAGAGGTACGACGACGGAAATGACTCTTGCCGCCTTTGGTTCGTACCAGTTTCCCAGAACCAGTCAGACGAAAACGTTTTGAAGTCGCCTTGTGGGTTTTGAGCTTATATTTCTTAACTTTCACTTTTTTTGCCACAATCTTCTCCTTTCATAAAAATACCGTGGGCGAGGTCTTTCTCCCACGGAGATTAACTTCTAAGTAAAACAGGAACTACTTATTCGGAGCCAAGATCAGCATCATGCGACGACCTTCCATCTTGGGAGCCTGCTCAATCGTGCTGAGTTCAGATAGCTCTTCGGCGATCTCACGCAAATCTTCGAGTGCAATTTCAGGATAATCCATCTCACGCCCTCGAAAACGGATGGTCACTTTGACCTTTTTCCCTTCTGCGAGCCAGCGTCTTGCATCCTTGACCTTAAAGCCACGATGATGGGCATTGGTCTTCGGGCGCATCCTGATCTCTTTCATCTCAATCTTGGTCTGCTGTTTGCGCGCCTCTTTCTCTTTTTTAGATCGCTGGTAAAGGAACTTACCAAAATCCATTACACGGCAAACGGGCGGCTTGGCAGCCGGCGAAACCTCTACGAGATCAAGCCCTGCCTCAGCAGCAATATCCATCGCCTCTCTGAGCGTCACAACCCCGATATTTTCACTTTCGGGACCAATCAGACGAACTTCCGGGCTGCGGATTCTTCCATTTATGCGAAATTTCTGTGCGCCTATGTGTTTCTCCTTTGTCTATACAAATACAGACGACCAGCCAAGCGGCTGGCTTAGCGCGAGGGATAATACCACAAGTCAAGAAGACTCGTCAATCGGATTTAACGGGATCGCGCGTGTTTTTGGCTTGATTCCCTTTAATGGACCCAAGTAACATATTTAGCCAGTCCCGTTAGTCTGACGGTGAGAATCTCTCTATCCCAAAATCCTGTGTCGTTAATCTGCATCCCCAAAACCCCACATTCAATCCATAAAATTCTCTCTGGCACGGTATCTGGCACAGCGCAAACCGCACTAACCGATTCGGGAATATCATCCACAAAATCACCGCTCAACGCGTTCGCCTTGTTTGGCGTGGGGAAACAGTTCGTATTCCAATACCCATTTTCGGGGAATCGACACCAAGTTTGTTCCGAAACCTTGACGATGGTGTAAGTGACCACATCCGCGACTTGTCCATTCGACTTGAGCAAGCGCACCGTATCCCCACCATCACTGAGGGAGATACGCGAGGTATAGCCAAAAATCGCAATCCTCTCCCCCGCCGAAAGAATAACATTAGGCAAAGTATAAGGGTCTGACCCGCTATTATACTCATCGTCCAATTTCCAGCCTTGTAAATTAATATCATATTCACCACGATTGATGATTTCGATAAATTCATCATCGGTATTCACAACCCCGTCCCCATTCCAATCTCGTCCGGGACGGGGGAGGACTTCGTTCAGCACAACGGATTGGTAAGGGTAAGATGTTGGGGTTTTGGAGGGTGTGGAGGGGCTTTTCGTTACCGTTGGCGAGGGGATTATCCTGTAAGTAACCTCATTATCTGTGCTTGTACTGGCAAGATTATTATTACCAACGATATCTGTTACTCGATTTTCAGCAATAGAGGGAATCAAAGTCCCTGCCCCGCTTACTGCTATAGCAGAAAGAGTAAAGTTTTGGTCGTCTCCTTGGTTGGTAATACTCCAGGTAATTCCCGTAGCTGCTCCCGATTGGGTAGACTGGGTAATATCCGCTGTTGTAAATATACCGGCAATAATAGGCTCGGAGAAACTCACCAAGAAATTAATTGGCAAGGTGCTGGCTGGGTCACTTTGCTCGGAAGCCCGCTCGATAGTCACGGTTGGGGACTTATCATCATTGAAGGTGAATGTGGCATCAGTATTACTAATAAAATTTCCATTGCCAGCCACATCTGTTACTTGGTCTGCGGCAATAGATGGAGATATCGTGCCATTTTCTGCTATCCGATCAGCCAATAAAGGAAAGGTAATCTGATCATCTGAATCTCCAATACGCCAAGCAATCAATGATGCCGCGACCGTCCCATTTTGAGCAATATCATCAACTGTGAATGTGCTGGGGTCGATTTCTTCTGAAAATTCTACGATAAAGTTAACAGGCGTTTCGTCTGGAACATTACCTTGCCCGATGGTGATGGTTACAGTAGGTGGCGTATTCTCTACGGTATAAGCTTCGTCAATTTCAGGCTCGTCACTAGACACGGTATGTGAAGCTCCATCTTCAATATTAAAAACACTCCCATCAAAATCCAATTCAACGGAGCCTTTTAGGTTTATAAGGTCTGATCCAGAAACTTTCACATCGTACACTGAAGCATATTCCGGAGCATTCACGGGAGAAACATCTATCACTGTCGCCGTACTATGAGGGGGGAGTACGAACACAGAGAAATCTC
>JAOZOM010000428.1 GCA_029933275.1 Anaerolineales bacterium
CCAACAAAGCCCTCGCAATCTCCTCCGCCAAAGTGGGATTGTTTTCTTCCAACAAAACCGCTAATGCCAGCGGTGTTCCCTGCCAATTTGTCGGTGTGCCAGCGAGCAGCCAAGTTAGATTTTCCTCCTCTGCCTGCGCAGAGAGAATTTGCCAATAGGCGGTATCGCCGCTTGAAAATGCACTCACAAGTTGTGCGCTTTCTGCGGATGAAAACAGTATCATCTCCTCGCCGAGCGCGGGCAAAATCACCCATCCACTTTGGGGCGTATTCACTGCCATCGCCAAACGTGGTGCAGGAGCTATCCCTTCGTTGCTCAATGCCGCGGCGACCATCGTTATTGATAATGGGCTAGATTCTGCAACGGGCAGACGAATAGCGATATTTAGTGGTTCGCTGATTAGCGCATCAATCTCCGGCGGGAGGGGATAACTCCCTTGCGTAGCGCGGTTCAGGAGCGGGGAATTTTCATCTTCTAAGAGGGATTCGCCGATATCATCCAGCAGGTTCGCGTCAAAGGTAGGATGGGACGACATCACAAGAATCTCGCCGCTCCGAGCATTGACGAGAACGATCGCCCCCTGATGCTTGCTGAGGCTTTCGTCAGCAATTTTCTGGAGATTGAGATCGAGGCTCAAGCGTAAATCTAAGCCGGGAGGCGGTTGCCCGTAAAGGAGACGTTCCCACGCAATCAATGAAGCGGGATTTCCAGCATAGCCGCGCAGATAATCATCCAAACTCGCTTCAATCCCTGCCTGCCCATAAAGCGGATGCGTGTATCCAATAATCGGTGCGAGAGCGGGATATTCATAACTGCGATAATAATGACTTTCTAGCAAGGGCTTTAGTTCTTCTTGACGACTTAAGTCCTCACTACGAGGAGAGGATATGGTGATATTGATAGGGTTATTATTTCTATCGAGTATCGCACCGCGCGGGACGTAAAGATCGGCTTGGGCGCGGCGGGGATTATCGGAGCGTGCCAATAAATCGGCAGAGCGGATGATTGCCCACCAGCCATTGAACAGGCTGGAGGAGATTAATCCTAACGCGAGCAAAGCACTTAGCAGATGATAAGGCTGCGCTTTGGGGAGCGGGACAGCTTTTTCTCTTTCATTGCTGATTTTTAAGAGCAAGAGCAGAGCGAGATACGCGGTCAGCAACGAAGAGCCGCCGTAGGAGATAAAAGGTAAGGTAACGCCGGTCAATGGAAGCAAGCGTAAATTTCCGCCGATGATGAGCAGGCTTTGGATGCCAAGATACGCCGTTAGCCCTGCAGCGAGGAGACGGAGGTATCGGCTAGGTGCGCGGAGGGCAATCACCATGCCACGAGACAGGAAAATGCCGAGAAGGGTGAGCAAGCCTAAAGTCCCCGCGAGTCCCGTTTCTTC
>JAOZOM010000429.1 GCA_029933275.1 Anaerolineales bacterium
GCGACCACCGAGCCGCTACTGATGCCGACGCGAATCTCCCAGAAGGGAAGCCCCGCTTGCTCGCGTTCTTCTTTGGCTTGACGCACAAAGTCGAGCATATCAAACGCGGCATTGGTGATATTGAGGGCATGGTCGGGGTGCGGAGTTGGCAACCCGCTGGCGCACATATAGCTATCGCCGATGGTTTTGAGTTTTTCGAGATGATGTTTTTCGATGATTTGGTCAAAATGGGTGAAATAATAATCAATTAGTTTGACGAGTTCATCCGGCGAGAGTGCTTCGGCGGTGGCGGTGAAATTTTTGAAATCGGTGAAGAGAATGGAGATGTTTTCAAAGAGAACCGGTTTGGCTTTGCCCGTTTCTTTGATTTCTTCGGCAACTTTTTCAGGGAGGATATTTCTTAGGAGGACATCCGTTTTTTCTTGGGATTCCGCGAGGGCTTTCTCTATCGCTTTGCGCTCGGTAATATCTTCTTTAATGGCGATGAAATGAGTGGTTTTTCCTTCTTGGTCATGCACAGGGGAAATGGTTGCGGCTTCCCAATAAAGTTCCCCGTTTTTTTTGCGGTTGCGCATTTCGCCTTGCCAAATCTCGCCGCTGGTGACTGTGCGCCACAATTCTCGGTAGAAATCACGAGAGTGTTGTCCGGATTTCAAGATATTAGTGCGTTTTCCAACAACTTCTTTAAAGCTATAGCCTGTAATTTCAGAAAAAGCGGGATTGGTAAATTCAATTTCGCCTTTCAGGTTCGTAATTACGATGGTGCTGGCACTTTGCTCCACAGCTCGTGAGAGTTTGCGGAGTTCTTCTTCAGCTTGGCGTTGCTCGGTGATGTCGCGGCTTACGCCTACGATTCCGGTGATTTCACCATTTTCATCTTTGAGCGGGACTTTTGTTGTCGATAGCCAAAGCTGGTTATTTTGAGCATCTATCGTTCTTTCAATATGGTTGAGAATCGATTTTCCTGTGCGATGGATTTCCTCTTCGACCGCGATAAATTGCTCGGCAATTTCCGGCGGAGCGGAGTCGAACTCGTCACGCCCGATTAGCTCGCTAGGGTCTTCGTGTCCGGTCAGATTTGCGAGAGCGAGATTTGCGAGAGAAAACTTCTTGTGAATATCCTTCGCGTAAATCAAATCGGGGATATTATCAATCAACGTGCGCAAAAGATTTCTCTCGGATGCCAACGTTTTTTCCGCTTCTCGGCGTTTGGTGATATCTTGTTTGATGGAAATGAAGTGGGTGATTTCTCCTCTTTTGTTACGTGCCGGAGTGATCGTTTGCTCTTCGATATAAAGACTCTTGTCCTTTCGCTGGTTGACTATTTCCCCTTGCCAGGTCTCGCCCGAAGCAATTTTCTCCCAAAGCTGACGATAAAACTCAGG
>JAOZOM010000430.1 GCA_029933275.1 Anaerolineales bacterium
TCATCCAGCAAATTTTTCTCTTTCTTTTTGCAATCCGCGAAGGGCAAAGAAGAGAATCGGAATCAATCCCAAATTGATGAGGGCGATTGCGCTGAATACGCCGGAATATCCGAGATCGTCTACGAAGCGAGTGGCGAGGGCTTCGCCTGCGCCGATGCCGATATTGCCGACTGTCATCAGGATAGCAAACATGGATCCGGCGATGCGTTTGTCGGTGATGCCCATCGAGTAAGTGGCGTAGACTGTCCAGTGAAAGGCGACCACGATGCCCCATAAAACGCCCACGATGAGAATGGTGTTGAGACTGGTGGTGCGGCTGAAAACAAATCCGCCAATGGTGACCATCGAAACGGTGCTGAGTGCGGCGTTTTTGATGCCGATTTTATTAATTAACCAGCCAAGAATGAGCGCACCGATGACCATGCCTACGCCTTTGAGCATCCCGTAGCGTCCAAGTATGGCGGGGCTGATTTGAAGCTCATCGCTCATATAGAGGGTGACGAGACCATCTATGCCCTGAAAAGTTGTCCATGCTATGATGATAAAGAAGATATAGAGCAAATAATTGGGGCGGACGAGTTGTTTGAAGGCTGACCATTCAAATTTTTCGCGCTCGGCGCGTTGATCTGGCTCTTTGACTTGAAAAACCATGATGAGCGGAAACAGAATAATGACACCCATCACCAAAAAGATTGCCGAAAAACCCATCCGCTCGGCGATGAGACCAAAGACGAGTGAAAGGATGATGAATCCTGCCGCTCTACCACCTGTCATCACGCTTTGCACGCGACCTTGATCTTCTGGCTCGGTGATGTCTACCGCGAGGGCATCGGCTGTTGCATCGAAGAGAGTCATGGCTGAAACACCGATGAGGATAATAACTGTCATTGTGCCAAATTGGTCGGCGGGGTCAACCCAAAAAGCGGAGCCAAAGGCTACCGCGGAGAGAATCAGCCCGATGACCATATAGGGCATCCGGTAGCCTTTTCCGAAGAGATTGACGCGGTCGCTGAGAATGCCGAATACCCATTTGAGCATAAAGGGAACTAGAGCTAATCCCGCCAATGTGGCGATTTTGTCGGCGGGGATGCCAACTGCGTTGAGGTGAGGTTTGAAGAAGTTGAGTTGGTAGGCTTGAATGACGCCCTGCACAAAGTAGAGTGCGCCGAACATCAAAAATAGAAAATTGCGGGATTTGTTGGTTTGCATGGGGGATTTTGCTCCTTTGGGTTTGTTTGGATGATTGTACCAAAGGATTGAATGCGGTGCTTCGACCAACTCAGCACAAGTTTTACGGATTGGACGGATTCGCGCGGATTTTTAAAATATTGGATGCGTGTCTTGGAGTGAGGTAGAAAAATAAGCTATAATGAGAGAAATAAG
>JAOZOM010000008.1 GCA_029933275.1 Anaerolineales bacterium
TTGTTGGAAGAAAACAATCCCACTTTGGCGGAGGAGATTGCGAGGGCTTTGTTGGAGAATATACGCGATTAGATTTGCTTCTGAATAAGCCGAAGTAAAAAAACAAAAACCGCCAATTCTCATTGACGGTTTAGGGGTGGCTGACGGGGCTCGAACCCGCGACATCCTGATCCACAGACAGGTGCTCTGCCAGCTGAGCTACAGCCACCATTTTATAGCCCGCAGATTATATCATCACCCTCAATCACTCGCAAGCATTTTTTGGATTTCTTCTGGGACTTGGGCGCGCGCGACCTTAACTTGCTCGCCGCTCATCAAATTTTTGACGGCAACCTCAGCATTCTCCACTTCGTCAGACCCTACAATCAACGCGATACGCATCCCCATCTTATTTGCAAACTTGAACTGTTTCTTCATCTTCGTCACTTCGGGATAAGTGCTCACGTTGATTCCCGCCGCGCGTAACTCGGCAGAAAGGGCATAAGATTCTGCCGAAAACTCTTCACCAAAAACCGTTACCAAAACAGGCGCGGGAGAAGGTTCAAACTCAGGGATTAACCCATTCTCTTCCAACACGATGCCTGCTACCACATCCCCCATCGCAAAGCCGACTGCGGAGAGCGGATCGCCGCCCACGTCCGCGAGGAGATTGTTGTAGCGTCCTCCGCCCAAGATAGAACGGCGTACACTACCGCTTACGTCAAAGGCTTCAAAAACAGTGCCAGTGTAATAGAGCAAACCACGTACCACGTTCGGATCGAATTCCACGTAATCGCTTACGCCAAGCGCATCCAACGCGGTGAAGAGACGGACGAGGTCATCCCATTCTTTCCAGATGTCTTTATTTTCAAGCAAAGCTACCAGCCCATCCAGTTGGGGTTCGGATAAGCCAGCCTCGAGGGCATATTTCTCCCATGCGTCGGCTTTCATTTTACTGCGCCGATCGACTAGATTAGAGACCATTAAACGGGATTCTGTTGGGATTGCAAGTTTATCGAACTCAGAGTCCATCAACCCGCGATTGTTGATATAAATCCGCGCAAGCTCCGGGCTGAGTCCGACCGACTGCATGAATTTAGCCGCAACCGCGATGAGTTCCGCATCCGCTTCAGGGGAATTGGGTCCCAGCATATCGATATTCCATTGAAAAAATTCGCGCGAACGTCCCTTCTGTGGACGTTCGTATCGCCAAAAAGGTCCAAAAGACCACCAGCGCAGAGGATACACCAACTGACGCTGTTTTTTTGCAATCATGCGGGCGAGGCTCGGCGTGAGTTCTGGGCGCAGAGTGATCTGCGAGCCGCCGCGATCTTTAAATGTAAAAGCCTGCTCTTTAACGAGTTCTTCACCGGATTTTGCCGCGTAAAGTTCGAGGGTTTCGAGGTAGGGAGCATCCCATTCTTGATAGCCAAAAGATTGCGAAGCTTCGCGTACTTTTTCGTAAATATAATTGCGGCGTGCCATTTCTTCGGGATAAAACTCGCGCGTCCCTTTAACCGCGGGGACGATGATGTTTTTTGCCATATTATTGCTCCAAATAATGCTTATTTTCGTCCCCGCATTTTAACACAAGTTGTGGTATATTCGAGCAGTTCAGATTAAATCAGCAACTCTAAATATACCTTGTAGTAAGAGTTTTAACCCTTAAAAAACACAACGACAAGGATTGAAATCCTTACTACGAGGAAAAATTTATGCGAGGAAAATATGAAAATTGATTACAAAGAAACAACCAACGATTTGCTAAAACGGATTAATATCCACGAGGAATACGGCGCGCACGATATTGATATGTGGATGATGGAACTGCTCGAACCCAAAGCCGGCGATAAGATTTTAGATGTCGCTTGCGGTGCAGGAAAACAATGCAAATTATATTATGAGCATACAACAGGAAAAGCAGAAATCACGGGCGGAGATGTGAACGAAGAATTGCTCACCAAAGCGCGCAGTGTCAACAATGAATTAGGCAATCCATTCACTTTGCTACCGCTCGATTTTGACGAAAGATTCCCCTTTGATGATACCCAATTTGATTTGGAATCCTGCTGTTTTGCGATTTATTACGCATCAGATATTCCTGCCACAATTAAAGAGATGCACCGCGTCCTGAAACCGGGTGGACGGCTTTTCACCTCCGGTCCCTTGCCTGCCAATAAACAGCTTTTTTATGAAATCATCACCGAAGCGACCGGGATGGTCATCCCGCCCATGCCGGGAAGCTCACGTTATGAGAGTGAAATTTTATCGGCAATGAAAGCCACTTTCGCCAAAGTGGACGTGCATATTTTCGAAAATCCGCTCACCTTCCCGACCGTTGAGCCTTTTATCGCCTATGTGCGTGCTTCTCTCTCTGAAGATCGTAAATTATGGGGCGACCTCTTCAATGGCGCAGAAGAGTTTGAAGAAGTGATGGAGAAAATCACAGCCGTTGCTCAAAAACGCCTTGAAAAAGATGGCAATTTGGTGATGACTAAAGTTGTCGGCGGGTTTGTCGGCATAAAATAACTAAAGAGATTAACCACAAAGGACACCAAAAAGCACAAAGTTTTTAAAAAATCTTCGTGAACCTTCGTGTCCTTCGTGGTTAAAAAAAGAAAATTATGAACTTCTACGGAAAACAAGTCCTTTTCATCGGCGCACATCCGGACGATATTGAGTTGGGAGCGGGCGCACTAATTCACAACATCCTACCGCACTGCGAGGTGACTTGCGTCACGCTCTCTGATAACCAAAAAAATCCCGCACTTCAAAATGTGCTTTCGGAACATTATGAAAGCATGGCTGTTTTGGGAGTGAAACGAGAAAACGTAATCGTAGAGCAATTTGAAACTCGCTATATGCCCGAACATCGTCAGGAAATTTTAGAATATCTTCTCAAGTTACGAAAAGAACTCAAACCCGATATTATTTTTGTGCATAGCGAGCAAGATATTCACCAAGACCACAATACTATCACGCAGGAGGCATTGCGTGCCTATCGTGGCATCACCCTGCTGGGGTTTGATGTCGTCCGCTCCAGTCATGGATTTTTCCCCAATTTCTTCGTCGAGGTGAGCGAAAAAAATGTAAACAAGAAAATTGAAGCATTAGCTCAATACAAAACCTACGCCAATAAATACTATTTTGGCGCAGAATTGCTCCGAGCTACGATGATTCGTCACGGAGCCCTAGCAGAAAAACCATTTGCAGAGGGCTTTGATATTCTCAGAATAGTGGGCGAATTCAAGCAATGCGTGTAAAAAACAAACTTCCGAAATTTTAAAAACTTCGGAAGTTTCTCTTTAAGACTCTCTCGGAACGCCCAACTCAATCATCCCATCCTTTATACGAACAGGGTAAACAGGTATATCATCCACCGCAGGCAAAGTGAGTGCTTCTCCTGTTCGCAAATTAAAATGCGCACCATGATGCGGGCAAATTAACTCAAATCCTTCCACCTCGCCATCGCCAATTTCCAAATCTTCGTGCGAGCATTGATCTCGAATCGCATAAAAATCATCGGCGATATTGAAAATTGCAATCGGCATATCGCCTAATTCCACAAAAAGGCGTTCGCCATTCGGCAATTCGTCTACGGGCGCAATTTCGTAAAAATCACATTGCGATTCATCATAAGGGGTGTAATTAAACATAAAACCTCATCATTTACAATCCATCGGCTCAGCAAGCGGCACATACAACTCAATACCCGCCGGATAAGTTTCCAAAACCTCGTAATAACACCACAGCGGATAGGTCACCTTCAGTACCCATTTATTATTTTCCGCGCCAAAAGATTGCTCCTCGCCGACCAGAGAATCCTTTTGCGGGTCAACCACAATCAAACCAAAACGTTGATGGCGCAAATCGTCGTAAAAAGTGTCTAAATAAGATTTATTCTTCGACATGACCATTTCCATCAAAACGTCTTTTTCGTATTCGGGGACGAGAGGAACATCAATCAGCTCAACTGCCAAAAGATGACGTTGGGAGATAAAGAGGACTTCATCCCCTTGCGCCGCGACGCGCGTGACCTGCGCTTGCAGATCGTTCAATATGGCATCCGTTGTAAACCGATCATATCCTCGCGAACCGCTCCCATGCAGGATAAACCATCCCAATAGAAGGGTGGCGGCAAAAAGCATCTCTCTCCAGCGAAGTTTGGGTGCGGAATCCAGCCGAAATTCACGCGCGAGGGCGGTCGTCCCTACAAGCAAGATGCTGACAAAATAAGCATCCATATTATGCAAATCCGCCCCGCCGCCAATCTTCACGCTGACGACCAATCCGCCCAAAAAGAGAACGATGAGAATCGTAAAAACGCCCAATTTTTGGAGGGGTTGCCATCTTCTTGCACCATAAAAGAGAAGGAAAATCAGCGGCGCGGAAAGGAGAAGTGCGCCAAAAATAATGCCGGGGGGATAAGTAGCATTCGGCAAAAGGCGGTACCAGAGGAGCGCAGA
Organism: Anaerolineales bacterium; assembly: GCA_029933275.1. Classification (GTDB taxonomy): domain Bacteria; phylum Chloroflexota; class Anaerolineae; order Anaerolineales; family Villigracilaceae; genus Desulfolinea. The sequence goes on from JAOZOM010000008.1 coordinate 4,446, forward strand.
TGAAAGGCTAGTGAAAAATTCTCCTCGTGCGCCATTACCCGAAAGTTGGATATAAGCGGCTTGCGCGGCAAATGCGCTACTTACGCCCGCAATAAACCAAAGTGTGGGAAGTTTGAGATATTGAAAAGCGTTTTTATCCTCTTGAGGGGTTTCAAGAAAATAGATTAAAGCGGCGAGCATCGCGGGAACAGGAAACCAGTTAATGCGGCTCATTCCCGCCCAAAGCGAGGTGATGATGATTGCCATCCAAGTACGCTTTGGATTCTCGGAAGAGACGAAGAGGAAAATAATGAGCACCGGGACAAGAAGATGGGCGTAAATCGAACCTTGCACGAGAAAAAGGAATATCCAAACGGCAAAAAAGATAGCAAACGGGCTTCTGCCCATTCTTCTTTTGAGCGCAAAGCTAACCGCCCTACTTAATCCGAGGGTAAGAATCACAGACCAAGCGCGATGAATCGAAAGCGGGAGTTTTCCAAAAAGGAAGGGAAAGCTAAAAATGAAATGAAGCGTGGGATGTAAAATCGGAAGCGGAAGTTTTTGCCCGTAAATTTTTTGAGCGAAAAATAGCGAGGCATAATAATAGCGACTATCACGCGTCCAGCCGATAGCGAAAGGATAATCGGTGATGTAGAGGCTGGCAAGGAAGAGTTGGTAAACGAGGAGTTGTGATAGTGCAGCGAAAAGAAAAAAATCAATCCACGAAAAGGTTTTTTTTTCTTTTTTATATACTATTCTGGCTACACGCAAAAGTAACGCGTCGAAAAAAGTGAGTAGGAGGAAAAGGAGGAGTTTAATCCACAAACGATTGCTGAATAAAGAGCCGAGATAAGGATGGGATATGAAGGCGGGTAAAGAGAAAAGGGAAAGAAAGAAGAGGAAGAGAGCCAACCACCCTGCAAAGCGATTTTCTCCTAAATGCAAAAAAGCATCGAAAGATACTTTGATTTTCTCAAAACCTTTTGTCCAAGTGAGAACAAAGAGAATTAGAGCAAAAATCCCCATAAATGCAATGACAATAATTAAGCCAAGCCACTTCGGTTGTGTAAGCGAAAAACCTTTGTCGAGAGCGAGGTTGCGAATATCAAGAATCGCGAGAAGGCTAGAGAGGAGAAGACTCCCGAAGAAGATGCGCCACAAGAAAGTTGGAGATTTGCCCGATTTCACTTTTACCTATCCCCAAAGCAAATTTCTATAACCATCCGGCTATATCTTCCCACAACTCAGGCATTTCCAAAAAATCTGCGAATTGCTTCACCCAATTTTCTATACGCTCCCTATCCAATTCCGGGTGACTTTGAATCACTCCTTGAATATCCAAGAGATCTTTAGGGCGATGTGCAATTGCTTTCATAATAATTAGATCCTCTGCCGTTGGCAAAGGAATGGTTAAGTTTTCATCAACCTTATAAACAATGCTTCTCTGAACAACTTCTTGTTCAAAAGGCAATACCCCCAACGAAATATCAATATTCGTTTGAGATAAAGAATGACGCAATAATAAAACTCGATTACGCTTTGCAAATTCATCTGCCCGCTCAATGCGCGGGACGATTCCCTCTTCTTCGGCAACTTTTAAGAATTCCGATATATCTTCAACTGAAAGTAAAACCATTGCGTCTACATCTTCTGTAAAACGGGTTTTACTCAAAAGACCAACCGCAACTCCCCCAATGACAACACCACGATTCCCAAAACGAGAAAGGAGCTTATCTAAGGCTTCTAGCGGATCGTGAAAGGGTTTCTTGATTTCATGATGGGACATAAGTTTTTCTCAATTTTGCCCAAAGCAAAAAAACATCTGTTTCCCCTCCATCGTTTTTTCGCGTAATTCCCAAACGTAGCGCACGCAATTTTAACGCGTTTAATTGCCTCCATCGCTCTTGAAAACTTGTATTTTGCGCTTCTATTTGTTGAATTTTTTCAACTTCCTGCCAACGCTTAAGATAGGCTCTTGCTTCCTCTGCATCCATCTTTGGATTATACCTGAAAACTAAACCCAGAATCACTCTACCAAATCATCACTGACTTCATCCACGCTGAGACCATAGGCACCCGCCTTAAGCACTTTGAGTGAAAGAAGCGCACATTTCAGCCGCACGGGACCCAAATCAAAACCTAGAAGTTCAATCACATCTTCTTTGTTAAGAGCTTTGACCTCTTCGAGCGATTTCCCGTGAATGGATTCAATCAACAAATCCGCTGAGGCTTGAGAGATGGAGCATCCATGCCCATCAAATGCGGCATCGGTGACGATGCCCGCCTCATCTACGCGGAGAGTAATTTCGATATGATCGCCGCAAACAGGATTATCGTCCTCGAAGAAAATATCGTGCGGGTCGAGATGTCCGCGATAATAGGGGCTTTTGTAGCGTTCAATGATAACTTCGCGATAAAGATCGTCCATGATGAGCCTTTTTCTGTCACCACAAAACCACAGAGCGCATAAATTTTATCCTTTATAGCGTCCTCTGTAGCTTCGCAGTGACTTTATTTATCCAAAAATTTCTTTTACTTTGTAAATGCCTGCTACCAAAGCGTCAATTTCTTCTTTGGTATTGTAGAGATAAAAACTCGCTCGCGTGGTAGCGGGGATGCCGATTTTTTCATGTAAAGGTTGGGCGCAATGATGTCCGGCGCGAACAGCAATCCCCTCGCCATCCAAAATTTGGGCAATATCGTGCGGATGAATTCCCTCCATCGTAAAGGAGGCAACGCCGCCCTTATTTTCAGCAGAGGGACCAAAAACCTTAATGCTTGGAATTTCTTCAAGACGTTCAAGTGCGTATTTCGTTAACTCATGCTCATGAGCCATTAACGCATTCATACCGATATTTTGAAGATATTCTGCCGCCGCACCAAAACCGATTGCCTCTGCAATAGCAGGCGTTCCCGCTTCAAACTTGTAGGGAACTTGGTTGGCGACAAAAGAACGCAAATGAACAGTTTTAATCATATCCCCGCCCCCCAAGAAAGGCGGCATCGCCTTGAGCAAATCCATTTTGCCGTATAACGCGCCGATGCCGGAGGGACCAAGCATCTTATGTGCCGAAAAAGCGAGGAAATCCGCGTCCAGAGCCTGTACGTCTACGGGGAGATGCGGAACGGACTGCGCCGCATCCACAAGAGCGATTGCGCCAGCATCATGCGCCAATTTGATAATCTCTTTGGCGGGCGTAATCGTCCCCAAAACATTCGACATTTGCGTAAAAGCAACCAGTTTCGGCTCTAGTTTAAGCAACTCACCATACGCATCCATATCGAAGAGATAATCTTCGGTCACAGGGACAAATTCCAAGCGTACACCACGCTCGGCAGCGAGAATCTGCCAAGGGACAAGGTTGGAATGATGTTCCATCTCGGTCAGGAGAATTACATCACCCGCATTCAGGTTGGCACGCGCCCAAGTATGCGCTACGAGATTGATCGATTCGGTTGTATTCCGCGTAAAAATCACTTCACGCGCAGAAGCGGCGTTAATAAAATTCGCTACTTGCTCACGTCCCTTTTCGTACATAGCAGTCGCTTCTTCGGCTAAGGTATGCACACCGCGATGGATATTCGCATTTGAGAGGCGATAAAAATCGTTCATCGCCTCGATGACCACAGTCGGCTTTTGGGCGGTCGCGGCTGAATCGAGGTAAATCAGTTTAGCGGTACCAATTTCACGGTCAAGAATAGGAAAATCAGCGCGCAGCAAGCCTACGTCAAAGGGCGTTTTCGATTGAGACATTATTTCTTTTTCGTCCAGCGCTTGAGCGGTCTAATATGCTCGGAATTCGAGGGAAACCACAAAATCCGATCCGGCACCATCCAACCTTCGGTGAGATAAATATTCACTCTGAATTGCACCGCTACCAATTTATTATCCACTTGCGCTACAACGCCTTTCAACCAACCTCTATGACGCTCGTTATCTTTGTCGTCGTGGTCACAATATACTTCTACTCTATCGGCAACCTGATAAATATGTGGTTGCGCTGGACTTCGCATAAAAGCCATAAAAAAATCCTCCCGCAAATTTTTGTTTTACGAATTTAATTTATCTTTAATCGCTGCTTGAAAACGCGCTCGCACGCCCTCGAAGGGAATACGTTGCATAATCGGATCAAAGAACCCCTCAACCACGAGCCGCTCGGCATCCACTTTGGAGATGCCCCGACTAAGCAAATAAAAGAGCGGTTCAGGGTCAATTTTACCAACGGTTGCGCCATGTGAACAACGCACATCGTCAGCCGAAATTTCAAGTCCAGGGATGGAATCGGCACGCGCATTTTCGCTGAGAAGCAAGTTGCGGTTCGCCTGATATCCATCCGTTTTTTGTGCGCCCTCTGCCACATAGACCATTCCCTGCCAAACGGAGCGGCTATTTCCTTTTAATGCCCCTTTGAATAGGAGATCGCTGGAGGTGCGGCGCGCGAGATGATTCTGGGAGGTATCGTGATCAAAATGCTGCTCCCCATCAGAGAAATAAAACCCTGACATTTTGCCTGCCGCGCCCTCTCCAACAAGGTCGAGGTCCGAAAAATTTTTCGTTAAACGACTCCCCATCGCGCCAAAAATCCAGTCAAGATTCGCGCCCCGCCCAATTTTAGCGCGTTCGTGGCTAAAATTCCAGACATGCTTACCCCATGACTGCAATTCGACAAAGCGCAGATTCGCGCCATCCGCCACGGTAATTTCTACAATCCCCGCGTGCATAGACGCGTTCTCTAGCTCCGGAGAAGCAGCTTCGTGAACATAAGTAGCCGATGCTCCTTCATCAAGATAGACAATGAGATGTGAAAGATGCGCTAATCCCGCGCCTGCACCCCAAAAAACACTATGGAAGGGTGCTTCAATTTGGAGATTTTTGGGAACATAGAGAAAAATCCCGTTTTGAGAGAGTGCCGCCGCGAGAGCGGCGAATTTTCCATCTTCGGCACGAACAACGGTGCCAATTAACTTGGCAAGAAGTTCGGGGTGTTCTTTTTCGGCTGTCCGAAAATCGGTGAAGATGATGCCTTGTGCCGCGAGTTCGGGGGCAAGAAAAATCTTCGCTTCGCCGGGCTGGAGCGTAATTTCTCCACCATGTTGATTCCCAAGAAGAGGTTTGAGCAAGGATTCGGGAATCGGCGTAAGGGTTTCGGGCGCACTTTCAGTCAAAAGATGGAACGCACCGAGAGGCATTTTCTGCAAATCGGTGCGCCGCCACGCCTCGTCTTTGGTGGTCGGCAACTTAAGTTCGTTAAACGCGTTCCAAGCCGACATCCGGTACGATCCGAGCGAGGTATTGCTAGAGACGTTAACCATCTCGCGGGTAAAGTTAAATTTTCGAGATGCCACACCCTGCTTGCGTCCTTTTTTAATAATTATTTTTCTTTTTTCTACCATGAGAATACCATTATTATCGTAATAACCGCTGAGGCGATGACTACAAAGTTTTTTTATCCTACGGAGCCTTCCATTTGAAGTTGGATAAGGCGATTCATTTCGACCGCGTATTCCATCGGAAGCTCTTTGACAAGCGGCTCAATAAAGCCAGAAACGACCATTGTGGTGGCTTCTTCCTCGCTAAGACCACGCGACATCAGATAAAAAAGTTGTTCTTCGCCAACTTTCGAAACAGATGCCTCGTGACCAACGCTAACATCATCGTCTTCGACTTCGATATAGGGGAAGGTGTCGGTGCGGGAATTTTCGGAGAGGAGGAGGGCATCGCAGACTACGCTATTTTTGACATTATGTGCGCCCTTGTGAACTTTGATCAATCCACGATAAGAGGCTTGTCCGTTGCCCTTGCTGATGGATTTGGAGGTAATTTTGCTGGTTGTATCGGAGGCAAAATGCACCATTTTTCCACCCGCATCTTGGATTTGCCCATCGCTGGCAAATGCCATCGAAAGGATTTCTCCATGTGCGCCCGGCTCCATCAAATAGCAGGAGGGGTATTTCATCGTCACTTTCGAGCCAAGATTTGAATCGACCCATTCCATGGTGCCGTTCCCGAAAACTTTGGCTCGTTGCGTAACCAGATTATAGACATTCGTCGACCAATTTTGGATGGTCGAATAACGAACGCGCGCCCCACGCTTGACGATAATTTCGATCACGCCACTATGGAGAGCATCTTCAGTGTAAGTTGGTGCAGTGCAGCCTTCTACATAATGCACTTGAGCATCTTCTTCGGCGATAATCAAGGTGCGCTCAAATTGACCAATATTAGCGATATTCAATCGGAAATAGGCTTGCAGGGGCAAATCTACTATCACGCCTTTGGGGATGTAAACGAAAGAGCCGCCCGACCACACAGCGCTATTTAACGCGGCGAATTTATTATCTTCAATCGGAACAACCGTGCCGAAATATTCTTTAAAAATTTCAGGGTATTGACGAAGCCCATCTTCAATACTCAGAAAAATTACGCCCTTTTCGGTAAGATGTTCCAAGATTGAGTGATATACCATCTCCGACTCATATTGCGCCCCAACGCCCGAAAGAAATTTCTGCTCCGCTTCAGGAATGCCCAACTTATCGAAGGTGTTTTTAATATCATCGGGGACATCGTCCCATGATTTTTCAATCCCTTCGGTCGGTTTGACGTAATAATAAATTCCATCTAAATCAAGGTTAGAAACATTTGGTCCCCAAGTCGGGATGGCGCGCTTCTCATAATGTGCAAAGGCTTTCAGGCGATATTCCAGCATCCACTCCGGCTCTTTTTTCATCGCCGAAATTCTACGAATAACGTCTTCGTCTAGCCCTTTACGCGCTTTAAAGACATAATTCTCTTCTGAATTTTTAAAATCGTATTTTTGCTGTCCTGACAGCTTATCTAGTACTCGTTCGTCAGACATAAAAACTCCAAAAACTACCAAGCTCCCCTTTTCTGCTAACTTAGTAGTTCAAAAATTAAGTTAAACGGGTCTTTCAGACTTCGCGGTAGAGTGGTTTCAAGATTTCAAATTTTGCCACTTATTTCACCGATTTTACTGATTTTTGTTGCTTTTTGATTGTACTTTCGTGTGACTTCGCGGATAAAGTTTTTGAGCTACCGCGAAATCCTAAAGAAGCAGTTAAGCACCCTCTGCGTATTTTTCGCGCACCCAATCATAGCCATGTGCTTCGAGACGCAGAGCTAAATCTGGTCCACTTGATTCTACAATTCGCCCATCAAACATGATATGCACAAATTGCGGCTTAATATAATCAAGCAAGCGCTGATAATGTGTAATCACAATTACCCCCAAATCGCCATCAGCAAGCGTATTCACGCCATCTGAGACAATGCGAAGAGCATCAATATCCAAACCTGAATCAGTTTCGTCCAAAACAGCGATTTTCGGTTTCAAGGTTGCCATTTGCAAAATTTCAGCACGTTTTTTCTCGCCACCAGAGAAGCCATCGTTTAGATAACGCCCCGCAAAGGCATAATCCATCTTCAGCAAATCCATTTTTTCTTTGAGCATTTTGCGAAATTCCAGGATAGAGATCCCCTTCGCTTCCGGGTTATCAGCGCGCCGCCGAGCATTCAACGCAGTTCGGAGGAAGTTCGCCACTGTCACACCCGAGATGGATACTGGGTACTGGAATGCTAAGAACAATCCGAGTCTTGAGCGTTCGTCTGTCGCCATACTGATGATATTCTGACCATCAAAGAGAATTTCACCCTCAGTCACCTCGTAGGCGGGATGTCCCATCAATGCGTACGCTAAAGTAGATTTCCCTGTCCCGTTTGGTCCCATAATGGCGTGAATTTCGCCTTGTTTAATTTCAAGATTCAACCCCTTTAAGATTTCTTTCCCCTCAATGCTGACATGTAAATTTTTAATCGTCAACGTAGACATTATTTCTCCTATAAAATGCCTTTCGGCAGTATTTTCTCTTTAAGAAAAGGTGCGGCATTATAGCACGCAAGAGGGTACATGTCAATAATTATGATATTTATCTAGTATATTGACAAAAGGAAATCGGACGGGTATACTCGCGCCAATCATGGCAAAAACACGCGATAAAATCTTGCAAGCCCTACTCCGAAAACCGCGCTCAACCATTAATGATTTAGCTAAGACGGTTGAGATTAATCCCATTTCGGTACGCCACCACCTAAACAATCTCCAAGCAGGAGGATTAATTACCTCCGAGGAGGAACGTCATGGTGTTGGACGACCGCGCTTAATCTATTCTTTAACGGAAGAAGGTTCAGAGAAATTCCCCACGCGTTATCTGCGCCTCACAACCCGACTTTTGAATCAGCTCAAAGAGACATTGCCCAATCCGATGGTCAAGGAGTTGTTCTCCCAAGTCGCCTTTAATCTCGCCGAAGAATATGTCGACCAACTCGAAGGATTAAGCGTTGAAGAGCGCTTAGATATGATAAAAAACCTTCTTAATAAAGAAGGTTTCACCGTTGAATGGGAAAAACAAGGTCATCAATACCATATCCATGCAATTTCCTGCCCTTATTATAAAGTCGGTCAAAACCATCCTGAAATCTGTTCAATGGATCAAACCCTAATCTCACAAATGCTGGCTCTCCCCGTCGAACAAGTACAATGTATCCTGAGCGGCGACGACCGTTGTACTTATATTGTTGAACCTATAATTACGGAAAAATAAAAATGAGCGAAAACACTGATAATATCAATCTTATGGTTTGGGATATTCATGATACCTATCCCGATCTAGTTGAACCACTCCGCGAAGGTCTCTCTAAAGTGATTGACCCGGAAATTGGCATGAACGTCCTCCAATTGGGCTTGATTCGGAAAGTAAATATCGAGGATAAGATTACCAAAATCTACATGATTTTAACGACTCCTTTCTGCCCCTACGCCCCCGCAATGGTTGAAGCAGTACGAAAAGGAGCGCAAGAGGCACTCAATCAACCTGCCACAGTAGACCTCGGCATGGAGCCTTGGGATTTCTCTATGATGGAAGACCCTGCTGCATTAGATTGGGGTATGTATTCCTAAACAATCCAATTTTAACTAAAAAGAGCTAGTTGTTAAAACTAGCTCTTTTTAGTTATCTACACTTCTTCAATTACATCATCCTCGTCAAAAGTACCATTTAGATTTCCCGCCACGTGCATCGGAGCAGGACTCTCGCCTTCTGCAAAACCTGAGAGCAAAAAGAGAACATTCGTCACATTACCGCCAAGATTTCGCCAACGATGACGCAAGCGTGCCGAAAACATCAGACTGTCCCCGGGCTCTAAATTATAAAATTTATCCTCAATCTGATATTCTAACTCCCCACGTAAACAAATCACGAATTCATGTCCGGTATGCACCATCGTATGCAACCCGCTATTCGCTCCGCTCTCCAGCGTCAGCACAAAAGGCTCGATACGACCGACAAAGTTCTCGCCGCCCAAACCTTCCCACGTCCCGCGCTGGAAAGGGATACGCGTGCGCTCGTCCGCCTTTCGGAAGACAACCGCGTCCCGCTCCACATCCTCCCCAAAAAATGCGGTCACCGGCACACCCATCGCATCCGCTAATTTATAAAGTGTACTCACAGATGGCGATGTTTTGCTACGCTCGATCATGCTAAGCGCGTTTGCCGAGAGACTGCTTTGACGCGCCAAAGCTCGAATTGAAAGCCCGCGCTCCGAGCGCAACTCACGCAAACGCACCCCAACATTAATCGAAACAGCGTTTCTCTTATACAGTTCCATAATATTTTACCTCTTTGAATAACATTCATCCTACCATAACTTAGAAAAGGCAACAAATACAGAAAATGCTTATACGCTACACTCTCCACCTTTGAATTTCTCTATTCATTTTTAAGCAAAGACCTATATAATTGGAGTACTGGATATCAAGAGCCTACGGCAGAAACTACCTCACCACGAAGAGCACAAAGTTCACAAAGAAAAACTTTTAAAATGAGAGCAAAAAAAGAATTTGTGCTCGAAATGATAAATTTTTGGCGTTTTTTGCCCGAAAAACACCCTTTTAAAATTTACGCGGTTCTTCTCAAATTGGAGCCTTCACCTTAAAACTTCTGAAGTCTCCCCGATTTCTTAAGATGATACAGTACAGGTTATTTAATCACAGATCGTAAGGAAAAAACAATGACCACACTTTCTGATAAAGAATTTCTGCGCTACTCACGCCATCTGCTCATTCCCGAAGTGGGGCTGGCGGGACAAGAAAAACTAAAAGCCTCTTCGGTGTTATTAATCGGCACCGGCGGACTTGGATCACCAGTTGCGCTTTATCTCGCTGCGGCGGGAGTCGGCAAAATCGGCTTGGTGGATTATGACACCGTAGAAGAATCAAATTTACAGCGGCAAATCATTCACGGTCTTGAACAAGTCGGGGAACTTAAAGTTGAATCGGCGCGTGAGCGGATGCTGAAAATCAACCCCTATATTCAGGTAAAAACTTATAACGAAGCCTTCACCTCAGAAAACGCGCTCCAAATTGCGGAGGGCTACGATCTCATCATTGATGGGAGTGATAATTTCCCAACGCGTTATTTGAGCAATGATGTGGCTGTTTTGCTCGGCATCCCGAACATCTACGGCTCAATTTATCAATTTGACGGGCAAGTCAGCGTCTTTTACGCCAAAGAGGGACCTTGTTATCGTTGCCTTTTCCCCACGCCGCCACCCCCGCATCTTGTCCCCTCTTGTGCGGAAGGAGGTGTGCTTGGGGTTTTGCCAGGAACAATTGGCTCCATCCAAGCAACTGAGGCGATCAAAATGCTTTTGGGGATCGGATCACCCTTGGTTGGGAAGTTGCTACTCTACAACGCGCTGGAGATGTCCTTCGACTATGTTCGGCTAAAGAAAAACCCCAAATGCCCGGTCTGCGGAGAAAACCCTAGCATCACCGAGCTAATTGACTACGAAGAATTTTGCGGCGTTCCCGGACACCATATCGATAAACTCCCTACCGAATGGGATATTAGCGCGTTAACATTAGCGGAAGAACTCAAAACCACATCCCCGCTACTTTTAGATGTGCGAGAAGCACATGAAAAAGAGATTTCCAATATCGCGGGCGCAAAAAATATCCCCTTTGGCGAATTAGCGAGTCGGCTTTCAGAACTGGATACTGCCCAAGAAATCGTCCTTTTCTGCCGAACGGGAAGACGTTCTCTTTACGCCCTAGAACTCCTTCTCGGGGCAGGTTTCCGTAAACTCAAAAACCTAGAAGGGGGAATCAATGAATGGGCGGAGGAAGTAGACCTAAGTTTGCCTGTCTATTGAGCTAAAATGAAAAAAAAACATCTCTCGCTCGCTAAAGCCTTAAGACTCAAGATTACTTCCCCGCGACATATCGCCTTTGTCGGCGCAGGAGGGAAAACAACCGCACTTTTTCAACTAGCGCGGGAGATTGCTCCCTCCATCGTAACCACGACCACACATCTCGGCGCATGGCAAGCGGAGGAGGCAGACCAGCATATCATCCTCCGAAAACCCGAGGATGTGAATCAGCTTGAAAATATCGCCCTATCGGGTGTAATTTTGGTAACAGGAGGAGAAAAAGACAACCGTCTTCAATCTCTCTCCGATGAAAATTTTGCATGGTTGAAAAATTTTGCTGATTATCATTCGCTCTCCATTTTAATAGAAGCGGACGGGGCGCGACAAAAGCCGATTAAAGCCCCAAAAGAAAACGAGCCGGTAATTCCTGATTTTATCGACTTGGTGGTTGTGGTAGCCGGGCTTTCAGGGATTGAAAAAGTATTAAATGAGAAGGCGGTCTATAACACAGAGGAATTTGCCAATTTAGGAAAAATAAAAGAGGGAGAAAAAATTGCGCCTGAACATTTAGAGAGAGTTTTACTAGATAAAAATGGCGGGCTAAAAAATATTCCCGCGGGAGCGCGAAGAATCGCACTCTTAAATCAATCTGATTCGCCGAAACTAAAAGCCATCGGCGGGAAAATGGCAAGAAAGCTACTTACCAAATTTGATAGCGTTATCACGGCAACCTTCAAACCTTCAAACTTTCAAACCTTCGAACCTTCTGCCGCGATTATTCTCGCAGCGGGGTCGTCATCGCGCTTTGGGAAAGCAAAACAGTTGCTCGATTATCATGGCAAAACATTTATCCGCGTAGTGACAGAAAAAGCATTGCAAGCAGACCTATTTCCTGTTGTTGTAACAGGCGCAGAAGATAAAGAAATTAGAAAAATTCTTAAAGATTTACCTGTAAAAATTGTCCATAATCCAAATTGGAGCGAGGGACAAAGCACATCCATCCGCGTTGGCATTGAAAATTTGCCTAAGAAAATTGGCTCAGCGATATTTTTACTTGCCGACCAACCCCAAGTTACACCAACGGTGATGCGCGCTCTCGTTGAAGAACATAGCAAAACGCTCAACCCCGTCATTGCGCCGATGGTAGAAGATCGGCGGGCGACACCGGTTTTGTTTGACCGCGTCACCTTCCCCGCACTACTCGAACTCAAAGGGGATGTTGGCGGGCGTGGCATTTTTTCAAAATTTTCGCCAAGTTATCTTCTCTGGCTAGATTCCAATCTGCTTTTGGATGTTGATACCCCAGAAGATTATGAAAGGCTAATAGGGCTTCTTTCTCAGGGGTAGATTGGGACAAGATTCTGCCAGAGAAAAGTGCATAAAAAAGATTCAAGTTAAGGCGAGCAAATCAAGCAAAAATAACGGAAGCAGGTTAAAATCCACGAGCGACACATCCTGTCATCTATTTAAGGAGAATTTCATTATGAAATATCTTGTCATCGTTAATCCCACTTCTGGGCGCGGCTACGCAGAAACAGCCATCCCTGAAATCGAAAATTACTTAAAATCCCACGAGCTAGATTTTGAAATTAAACGCACAACAAAAGAATGGGAAGCGGCTGAATTTGCCGAAAAAGCCGCACGTGAGGGCGTTGAAATTGTCGTCTGTGCAAGCGGGGACGGTACGGCGAATGAAACGCTCAATGGCTTGATGCGCGCACGCGAGGCTGGGTTTACGCAAACGGCGATGGGGCTTCTACCGGTTGGCACGGGAAACGATTTCGCCTACGGGATGGGCATTGAAGAGGGTATTGAAAAAGCCTGCGAGATATTGGCGAAAAACCATCAAGAAATGATGGATGTGGGACAGGTGCGCGGCGGAGATTATCCTGAGGGGCGTTATTTTGGCAATGGCGTGGGAATAGGCTTTGATGCGGCGGTCGGCTTCGAGGCTGAAAAAATACGTTGGACGCGCGGTCTATTGGCTTATTTGATTGCGGCAATGCAAACCGTTTTTATCTATTATAAAAGTCCAACCGTTGAGATTTCTTATAATGAAGAGCTTTTTTCGCAACCCTCGCTGATGGTTTCTGTGATGAACGGACAACGTATGGGCGGTGGTTTTTATATGACTCCAAAGGCTTCACCGAAAGACGGGCTTCTTGATTTCTGCATTGCCCGCGAAGCCGGAAAGTTGCGGATCTTTGAGTTGATTACCTATTTCTTAAAGGGGACACAAGAAGGGCAACCGGAAATTAAAACCGGTCAAACCCAAAAAATCAACGTCAAAGCAATTACAGGCTCTCTCCCTGCACATTGTGACGGAGAAACACTCTGCTATAAGGGCAAAGAGCTTGAAATTAGCTTGCTACCAAAAGCCATCCCGTTTATTGTTCCTGAATTATGATTCAACCAAAGCCTCGAGGCTCGTTTTTTAATCAACTGATTAAGATTGTCACCTCCTCGCTCTGCCGCATCAAAAAGAATAATCTCGATGAGATTCCACACGAGGGACCGTTAATCGTTTTTACAAATCATATTGGCGGTTTAGAAATCCCCTTGATTTATTCGCACCTACAACCGCGTCCAATTACGGCTATGGCAAAAATAGAATCTTGGGATAACGGCATTGTCAGTTGGCTTTTTGATTTATGGAAAATTATCCCCGTGCGGCGCGGCGAAGCGGATGTAGACGCTATACGTCAATCCATAGAAATGATAAGAGAGGGATATATCTTCGCCATAACCCCTGAAGGAACGCGTAGCAGAGATGGAAAACTTCGACATGCACATCCTGGCGTTGTGCCGCTTGCACTACATAGCGGCGCACCATTATTACCAATGGCTCATTGGGGCGCGGAAAATTTCCCAGAAAATATCAAGAAATTACGCCGCACCGATTTTGAGATTCGCTTAGGAAACGCTTTTATATTAGATGCGCGCGGCGAACGCGCAACAAGCGCAGTACGCGAAGAAATGGTGAGTGAGATGATGTATCAGTTAGCAAAACTACTTCCCCCCAAATATCGCGGCTATTACGCCGATGTAGAGAATACGACAGAAAAGTATCTTCGCTTTCTATAAGAACTCGTAAAAATAGAGATTTGTTCCCCGATAACCATCCACACCATTGCCTGTGAATTTATCTAATAATTATGAAAAGTCGATAAAACCATGATTATCAAAAAATATTCATTCTCAAAAATTTTCTTCTGGGCAGGTATTATTTCTCTTTCAATAATTTATATGATTCTCTGGGCAAAAATGATCAGA
>JAOZOM010000431.1 GCA_029933275.1 Anaerolineales bacterium
GCCAAGTATAACCATAGCGCACAATCGTTTCGACCATCTGCTCAAATTGGGGATGTAAATAGGCTTCCCCTCCTGTTAATCCAACCTGCCGCGCGCCAAAAACAGATGCTTCCGTTAGTAGTTTGTCAAGCAAATCCAGAGGGAAGTCCTGTCTGTTTTCAGGAAATCCACGCAGGCAATGCTGGCACTTTAAATCACAGCGGGTAGTATTAATCAGGGCAATTGATGAGAGCATTTTTCACAAACCTTCTAACATTTCAACTTTCCAACCTTCAACTATTCGCCACAACCTTTGCAGACCCCTTCCCCGACTGCTCCCCAATCTCCCCGTTATTGCGCCGCAATTCCAGCGTTAGCATCTGCTCCACCTGACGCTTCTCATCAAAAGAAACCACCGCCACTTCATGCGAGCGATGCAAAAGATAGGGATAAGGTTTATTCCCCAAAATGCGACTTTGCTCTATCAACGCCGCATGGAGATTATTCAGCTTTTCTTCATCATCCGCCACCCATTTGGGGACTTCTACGCGCACGGGGTAGGGATGTCCCTCTGTGCCGACATTGAGATAGAAGAAATGTAATCCCAAAACGCCTTTATAGTGTGCTTTTGCTTTTGATTGCAATTCAAAAACCGCCGAGCGTTCTCCAGACTTCAAAAGTGGACTGGCACTCTCACCAAAAAGCCACAAATCGCTCACGCCCAAAAAGGGATGATAGGCGCGCAGCTCGCCCAATTTATCGGCGGGGGCAATCATAATCTCTAGCAAGCGCACCACATAATTTGAGCCGGGCTTGTCTACATATCCCGCTGTGACGACATCATTTTCTTGCAAACGTGAGAGCGCGCCTAGATATTTTTTCATGCTGGCTTCGTAAGTTTTGGCGTTATTTGGGTCTTTATTTCCCCATAATTCGATGGGTCCATCTGTAAAAGTAATCACGGGGGCAGGATAATCTTTCGCCAACTCTGCCAATTTTGTGCGTTCGGCTAAATCGCGGCGCAGGGCGATTGTCCCTTCGCTGAGGGTTGTGCCGTATTCGGTAATCAGTTCGTCTCCAAAGAAAAGTTGACTATCGGTGTAAATGTCGGGGGTTTTGCCAGAGTTGAGTTGCATCACGATCGCGCCCACATTGACCAAGCCAAATTGCACCGCCGCGTGTCGGTCTGGCACGACCTGCGAACCGTCTGCGGCGATTAATGTCGCGTTTATAGCGATATCAGGTGTCCGCACGCGCGTATCGAGATGCTCGTCCAGCGGCACAGCGCAGCGGATGTTGGCATCCTGCTTGAGAGCGGCATCCAGTTTTTCGCGCAATCTATCCAAATTATCTGCATAAGCCTGAAAAAGTGTGCGTGCAATTTCACGCCGCTTCTCCAGC
>JAOZOM010000432.1 GCA_029933275.1 Anaerolineales bacterium
CCTCAAGTGCCAAGTCATTTGCTACACCAACCACTTCGGAAACGCTGACTTTAGTTTTATTATTGTGCTTATATAAAGGGATCACTCCAAGTTGAATGGTTTGACCCGTTGCGTTTATTTCAACGATTTCGCACGGTACTCCAAAAGAAGATAGATAGGATTCAATTTGACCAGCAAGATAATCAAACTCTATCGGGCGAGGGGGAGGGTCAGACACAAAAAAAATATCTTTAGGATTTGGATAGAACCAATTTTTAGAAGGTGTAGTAACTAATGCGTTAGGGGTAAAAGATTGAGTTCTGTTTTTATTTGAAATTCGCCTTCTAATACCAAGTTGTTCTTCTCGGTGCTTGAGAGAGCTAAAGATTTTTTTGTATTTCACTTCACTAATCTCTGTTCCGTATGAAAACAAATCAATCCATTGATAATTACTTAATCTCCTTGGAACGGCGCAGTCTTCAAAGCGAACAGGAATAATAAAAATAGTGTCTTCTGGTTTTTCCTCGGCAATATCTAAGGCTATCTTAATTTCTTTTTGAATATACCCTTCTTTTGTGACAGATTTAGCTGACAAACAGATAATTACGATATCTGATGTTCGAACCGCTTTTTGTATTTCTGAATCCCAATTCTGTCCGGGGAGTATTCTCTCAGAGTCTAACCAAGCATCAATGCCATCTTGTTGTAACTTATCATATAGTTTGCGCACCCTCGGTTTATCAT
This sequence comes from Anaerolineales bacterium, assembly GCA_029933275.1. Classification (GTDB taxonomy): domain Bacteria; phylum Chloroflexota; class Anaerolineae; order Anaerolineales; family Villigracilaceae; genus Desulfolinea. The sequence continues at coordinate 724 of JAOZOM010000432.1, forward strand.
CAGAAGCATGACAAAGAAAAACGCTAAGATGGGGTTTTGTAGTCATATTTAATGTTTCGCGACCTTTTCATTGATAATTAACTTTATTTTTTCCTGCACCTCATCCCATCCTTTAGACGCATCAACCGTCACCCATCTCTCCGATTTTGCCATCTGCAAATAGCCTGCTCTGACACGTTTATGGAATTCTACCGTATAAGCATCCAGCCGATTCCATTCTTCGGCGTTTTTTTTGCGTTTTAAGCCGGTTTCGATGTCCACGTCTAGGTAAATGGTTAAATCTGGCTCAAGTCCGCCCGTAGCGTATTCAATTAATGTGTAAATTTGCGCCAAATCTTGCTGATGCCCATAGCCTTGATAGGCGATGGTCGAATCTGCATAGCGGTCAGAAATAACGATTTCGCCATTTGCCAAACGCGGCTTAATAATTTCTTCCACAAATTGGGCGCGTGCCGCCTGAAAGAGCAAGGTCTCCGTGCGGGGAATCATCTCGGTGTTTTTCAGGTCGTTCAAAACCTCACGCACCTGCTCGCCGATAGATGTCCCGCCCGGCTCGCGGGTTGGAAACACAGTATGCCCCCGCTCGCGTAAAAACTCAACGAGATAGGGGATATGGGATGTCTTGCCTGAGCCTTCGGGTCCTTCGAGTGTGA
>JAOZOM010000127.1 GCA_029933275.1 Anaerolineales bacterium
TAGATACTGCCGCCGACCAAAACGCGGGGATGACGACCGCCTCGCGCGCTACATCACTTTTGGGAAATGCGCTATTAGATGCCTGCAAACAATTAAAGGAAGATTTGGCTACTCATTCGCTCGAGGAATTGGTCGGAAAATCCTATTTTGGAGAGTGGATTGTAGATTGGACAACCAAACCCGATGCCGATGTAGAAGAAGTTTTCACCCATTATTCATATAGCTACGCGGCGCAGTTGGTTGCGGTAGATGAAGAGGGACAAATTGCCAAAGTGACCGCCGCCCACGACGCGGGGAAGATTTTTAACCCGCTCCTTTTTGAAGGGCAAGTGGAGGGCGCGGTACACATGGGTCTCGGCTACGCGTTGACCGAAGAAATGGCAATGAAAGATGGTTACCCTGTCACGACCAATTTAAGAAAAATGGGGATCTTGCGCGCCAAAGAAATGCCCCCCGTTGAGGTAATCGGAGTTGAAGTCCCCGATCCGTTGGGTCCCTACGGAGCAAAAGGTGTCGGCGAAATTGGGCTAGTGCCTACGGCCGCGGCGGTTGCGAATGCGCTCTATCATTTTGATGGCGTGCGGCGGAGAAAATTCCCGATAGGGATGCCGAAAAGAAAGAGAAAGTAATTCTCTACGAAGAGATATGAAAAAAGCTGGTTGAGACGCTTTGCGTTACAACCAGCTTTTCTTATTTTCCAGCATCTATACCTACGAAAAAGTGTTCCGAATAATTTCTAGCACTGCTTCTAAAGTGCTTTCTTCCGATTCTTGTACATTTGACTGTTCTTCTAAATGCTTATGGTGAGGATACGTTTTGATCTTCGGGTGGTGCGGGACATTATCCCATCCAATCTTAAGGTTGTTTTCGCCGTCCAGCCAGTAATACGCGTAGCGTTCTAAATTTTCACCTGACCATGATTCTCGTATATGTAACAAATCTTCATTTACGAAAGAAACCTTCAGTTTTATATAATTCGGGTTCTCGACAGGCAAAATTTCTATGCGGCTGATAATATCTCCCGCCACTTTTTGGACAAGAGCGATACGCTCAAGAGGACTAACCGACATAATCTGGTTCTAGGTTTTGCAAGGTTTCAAGACGATGTTGCAAATCTTTTAAGCGATTTTCCCAACTATGCCATTCAATATAAGCCTCATGGGTTTCAAAATCAGCATCTGCGGATAAACCAACTTCCTCCAAACGAGAAAGGCTCATCCCAAAGCGCACCTTAAAACCTGCGATAATCTTTTCAGTTTTAGCGACTTCTGCCTTAAGCTCATTTGACCGTTGTTGAGAGCCTAGAACTAAAATCCGTTTCCAGTCTTGGCTGGTTAGTTCAATTGGTAGACTGATTGGCATAACCATCTTTTATGCTCCTATTACCCTTAAATTATACAATAGAAATCTATGCAAAAATTCACTCTTCTTTAGCCTCATCAAGCTCTTCTTCGGCATCCAACTCAAGAAAGGGTGGCAAGCCCAAAACACGTCTGCGGAGGTATTTGCCGATCACCATGATTGATGCCAAAAGCGGGACAACGATCAAGACTCCGATAATCCCATTTATCACCACTGCTGAGATGATGGCAACAAAAATCACGCCATCGTGCAATGCCAAACTTTTGCCGAACATTTTAGGCATCAACCAGATATTTTTACCGTAATTTATGACCATAAAAACGCCCAAAACCAGCATAGAAAACCAGAAGTTAGACATTCCTAAGAATGTTGAGCCTTCCATTAGCGCAATCGCAAAAGCCAGCGAGGCTGTGATAAAAGGGCCTACTTCGGGGATGATATTCAGCAACCCCGCCATTGCGCCCAAAAGGAGCGCACCGGGTAACCCGATTACTGACCATGCCAGCGCATAAGCTACGCCCAAAATTGCCATGAGCGCGATTTGCCCACGCAGATAGATATTCCAAATATGAGCGATTTGGTCGTAGAGATGGCGCACATCCTCGCGTAAATCTTCGGGCGGGATGCGAAAAATCCACTCGCGGAACTCATCCCAATCGTTGATGAAATGGTACGCCGTGACGATAATCACCAAAAGCCACGCTACATTTCGTGAGGTGGCTTCGAGTAATTTGATCGTGTTTTGAGGAACCCACCCTGCCAATTTTGAAAGCGGTTCTGTTAAATCAACCGCAAAAGAACTTAGGCTGAGGGTAAAACCGCCAATCACCACCGATTGTTCGAGTAAATTTTGCACAAAAGTTGGCAAATTGGATAAATCGCTCGTCAGCACTTGCACTTGCCCAACTAAAATCGGCACCACTGTTGCAGGGATAGAAATGATCGCGGCGAGAGTGAAAAAGTAAGTTAAATTTACTGCCACTTTATGCTTCATCCGCGTTCTTTTTTCGAGAAAATCTACAACGGGATTAAGCACATAGGCAAAAAGTGCGGCAATAATCAGTGGTTGAAAAAGCGGGCGAATATACCAAATCGCCATCGCCATCAAGACTACAATGACAACTAACGTGAAATATCGTGCGCGGGGACTCCACTTATCTTTCATAGATTTTCCTTTACCGCCTCCAAAGAGGGATTAATAATCGGGGCTTCGGTGACGGCTTTCAACGCGGCTTTGACATCTTTTAGCCCGCTTCCCGTATTTACAACCAAAATCGGATCATCGGGGTTCACCGCGCCTTTTGCGATTGCTTCCACTAAACCGGCATACGCTGTGGCTCCGGCTGGTTCTGCAAAAACGCCCATTTTGCCGAGTTCTGCTATCGCGGCGATAATCGCATCATCGCTGACAAGGATATATTGCCCGCCCGTTTCTGTCGCGGCACGCAGCGCACGGACTCCATCGCTGGGCATATCTACCGAGATACTATCTGCCGAAGTCGTTGCGGAGATGGGCGTAATTTCCTCTGTCCCTGCGTTATACGCGTTCGCAATCGCGGCAGAACCCTCCGCTTGCACACCGATAATTCGCGGCATTTGCTTCAGCCAGCCTAATTTCTCTAAATCTTTAAAGCCTTTATGGATGCCGGAGATGATATTCCCATCACCAACCGAAACAAAAATAGTTAAAGGTTTATCTATATTGGTAAGTGCCTTAAGCGACCATTCCCAAATCTCGAAAGCAGCCGTCTTTTTGCCTTCTGCTGTGAAAGGGTTGTAGCCCGTATTTCGACAATACCAGCCAAACTCATTTGCGGCTTTGACTGCCAACTCAACCGCATCGTCATAAGTCCCGTCCACGAGCATCACTTGCGCCCCAAAAACGAGCAATTGAGCAATTTTTGCAACCGGTGCGCTTTTCGGCGCAAAAATAACCGATTTTTGCCCAATCGCGGCAGACATTCCCGCCAAAGCTGCGCCCGCGTTGCCGGTAGAGGCAGTCACAATCACCTCCGCACCGATTTCTTTGGCACGCGCCACCAAAATTGCACTGGCGCGATCTTTAAAAGAAGCGGTCGGGTTTGAGCTTTCATCCTTGAGCCAGAGATTTTTCAAGCCAAGTTTTTCAGCCAATCTGGGGAGTGCAAAAGTTGGAGTCCAACCCGCAGCGTAGAGCGGTGTCTCCTCCCCGCCGGGATTAGAAACGGGCAACAAGGGTAAATATCGCCACAAGGAGTTTTCAGTTCGGCAAGTAATATCATCTGGCTGATATTTCTCTTTAATCGCTTCGTAATCGAGGAGAACATTCAAATTACCACCGTCCGCTGGGCAGGTATAAGTCACCTCTTCGGGTGTATATTTTTTTCCACATAAAGAACATTCGTAACCAAGAAATTTATTCATATTTTTCACCTTTGGTAATTATTCAAAAAAACATTTGTGTTATTTTATCATTTCTGCGCGTTTTGCGTAAATTTCAGAACGAGGAGCGTAGTACAATGGATGAAATTTCACTTGACGAGGACTCTATGACAAATCCTTTTTTTGATGGTTGGACTTGCCCAATTCCCTTGAAAAATTACCCAACAATTGTGATGGGACACGGCGCAGGCGGAAAAATGATGAACGACTTAATCGGACATCTTTTCGCTCCGCTCTTTGATAACGACTTGCTTGGGCAAATGGGCGATTCGACAGCATTAGACTTAAGCGCGTTAAACGCGGGACGATTAGCCTTCTCTACCGATAGCTTTGTCGTCAGCCCAATCATCTTCCCCGGCGGCGATATTGGCGATTTAGCAGTAAACGGCACGGTCAACGATATCGCCATGAGCGGCGCAAAACCCCTCTACCTCTCAGCGGGATTTATTCTCGAAGAGGGTTTAGCGATGGATACGCTGGGGCAAATTGCGACCTCGATGGCAAATGCCGCACGAGAAGCAGGAGTGCAAATCGTGACAGGTGATACAAAGGTGGTCAACAAAGGTCACGGGGACGGAATCTATATCAACACATCCGGCTTTGGCATCATCCCCGCTGGCGTGAATATCGCCGCGAAAAACGCCCGCCCCGGTGACGTGATCCTCGTCAGCGGCACAATGGGCGATCATGGGATGGCGATTATGTCCAAACGCGAGGGGCTGGAGTTCGAGAGCCAAATCGTCAGCGATACCGCCCCTCTGCACGGAATGATCGCGGAAATGCTCGAAGTGAGCAAAGAGATCCACTGTCTCCGCGATGCCACGCGCGGCGGGCTCTCTGCTGTTCTTAACGAATTGGCGGGAGTCTCCAAAGTCGGGATTGAATTTGAAGAGACGAAAGTGCCTGTAAATTCTGCCGTGAATGCGGCTTGCGAGATGCTCGGTCTTGATCCCTTCTACATCGCTAACGAGGGGAAATTGGTCGCTATCGTTGCGCCCGAAGTAGCCGAAGAAATTTTAGAGGTAATGCGAAAAAATGAGTATGGCGCAGATGCTGCGATCATCGGCACGGTGACAGAGAAACACCCCAAACGCGTCGTCGCTACAACGGCTATCGGCGGCTCGCGCGTGGTTGATTTGCCTGCTGGAGAGTTATTGCCAAGGATTTGTTAATTACAAGACACCAAGTGTTTTTAAAACACTTGGTGTCTGTGCTTTTTAACAGAAACAAGCCCAAATTCACGCGCGAGGCGGGGAAATCCCTAGTTCTAACGGATTTTGTGGTTATGCCCCTCGTAGTAACCACTTCCGCGGTTATCTGTGCGCCAAATAAGGTACGAGGAAATTTTAAGTTTTTCTGGTATCTTCTCAAATTTTTGGGATAAATGCCTGATTTGTCCCCATCCTAACCTTCCCCCTCAGCACTCTTCGAGTATTCAGTCAAGCTGAACGAACGGTGCTACGCGAGGGGAAGGGATAAATTCTCCCCCTGAGAGGGAGATTACAGAGGGGGCGTTTTTTCTTAACTTCCACGAAGCCCATCGAGGCTCCCCTATTTTTTGAGAATGAGTTAAACCACAAAATCCATTAGAAGCAGAAAAAATTAAATCACCCTAATCTC
>JAOZOM010000433.1 GCA_029933275.1 Anaerolineales bacterium
CGCCTTTTAGAGCAAGGTGATTTTAGTGCGAAGGATATGTCTTTATGGATGGCTTTCGGGCAAGCTGTTTACCCTCCCCACAAAAAAACGGGAGATAAGCAGATCACACAGAATATCCCTCATCAGGAAATTATCAAATTCGCCAACATGAGCAAAGCGTCATTCTTTCGAGCAATAGCTGGTGAGAAAAAAACTTTGGCGGGGGGGTTGGTTCGCCGTCTGCCAGATCAAGGCGCAGACACAGGCAATCCGCATTTTGACAACGCTATCCGTTGGGAAGTCTTTCTTTCGCCGCGTTTGACAAGACGTGACGCTACGGTAATCGCAAGATTGCTAGAAGCAGATATTTCTCTAGCAAAGGATGTTGAAGAGCGAAAGCGTTTTGCTCTTGATGCGCTCCAGCGTATGACTGGTGTGCATCCTGCTGATTGGTTAGAGAGCGTGGATGTGGATACGCCAAAATCTGCACCGCCTAAAGTGACAACTATCTTGCGTAGCGTACTTGGCATCGAAGAGGATATTCCCGCTAATCTTTTTGAAGCTGCTGAGGCTTTACAAAATCGCTTGATGTCCGCTTTTGGGAAAGTTGTAATTACTCACCACTTCTTGCAGGTTGTTGCCCCGTCTCTAAACCTGACACAAGCACAAATGTGGGCAATTATCTCGTTGCGGGATCACCGTTACTATGACCACGAGAAAAGAGCGCAATATGATTACATCATCGCAGAAAAGGGAATGAAGACTTTGGCTGAATGGTCGGGAGTTTCTCTGAAAAGTTTTGGGCGTTGGATGGATAATTCTGCGCTTGGTAGCCTCATTCGGAAAGTGGATATCGAAGCTGGGCAAGATGAATATATCGACAGGCTTATCGCGGGTGGGGGAGAGGTCTATCGTCTGTGCGGAGATGAACCTCCAATCTGGTTTGAAGAAGATGGGGACACCCTAATTCCTCATTGGACAAAGCGAGAACCGGCATTGGACAAAGTGATAACCGCTTCTGGACAAAGTGATAACCGGCATTGGACAAAGCGATATACGGCTTGGGACAAAGTGATAACCGGGATTGGACAAAGTGATAACCCTTTAAATAACCTCATTAAGCCTCACTTAAACCCCAGTAATCCTCATAAAGCCCTACCAACCACCCCTGAACGCGGAAACTCAAGCAAAATTTCGCCTTCGGCTCAGGGGGGTGGGGGTCGGGAAATATCTTCTCTGTTGAAACTAAATCCTGTTTCAAATAAAAAAATAAAAACCAGAATACTCAAAAAAGGTGATCCCGTAGCCTTCGTGTCTTGGATACTCTACGGATACAGTCCGGAGGGGAAGGGGATAGATTCTCCCTCAAACCTCGCAATTAGTAATATCGCAA
>JAOZOM010000434.1 GCA_029933275.1 Anaerolineales bacterium
CAAACAGAAAGACAAACGTATTACGCTGCGCGCATGGCAAAGTTTTCAGCGAACAAACTTCGTTCACTCAACTACGCTCTCCTGCGGATAAAAAAGTCCTCGGTGGTCGCTTAGGTATCGTGAATCTCGAGCGTCGTACCCGTGAGCCCGCACCTTCAAGTTCCTCGGTGATTTTACGAACCATTAAAATCGACGCGGGAACTTTCATCTCGCTTAAGAAATAGCCAACCTCGCGTCTCCATAACAACATCGCAAACAAGCTGCTACCAGTCTTCAGCACATCAGGGGCCCATCCACCCTAATGCACTTTGACATGGTGTAGCTTATTCGCTTGTTGATCTGTTGATCCGCTAACGGCCATTTCTTCGCGCTCGTGCGGGCTTCGAGTCCCTAGCTCTCGCCCCCTCACATCGTGAACTACAAAAGTCGGCGCTTTCGTTAGCGTTCACTTTGGTTCGCGACACGTCAGCTGCCAAGAAACCGGACCACGGCTTCTTGTCGGCGACTGTGCCGTATCACTCGTCCACTCGCGTCTGTGAACGCTCATTCGAACTCGTTCTGGGATCGCATCGGTGTTACATGACGCAACCCCGTACGTGCATTATGCACTTGCTCCGCCTCGCAAGCTCGGGCTACGGGAATGATCCTACTCGTGCGCAATAGCTAGTGACACACCTTTTCGTTATCGCTGAAACACGCGATACTAAAAAGGTAGGGTCACAAGTACGCTAATGCTTTCTTCGTTCGGTTCCCTTACGCGTCACTCCGTTCCCTAACGCGCAAGAACCACTTGCTTGTTATCTCGTGTACTCTCTCCTTATTGTAAGCGGAGAGTCGTAACGAGGGCGGATGGTTTGCGTGCTCGGGCTCACGGCTAGGCTGGTCCTGACCCTTAGAAGGGCCTGCTCTCGGCACTGCGGCGAGCGTGAAATCTAATTCTCTTGCCTCATGAACGGGGAATGAGCCGTTCATTCAGTCGAATTGATTTCAGCACGTAACAAAAATAAGAAAAGTATTGTTACACTACGTTACACTAATACTTTTTTTTATTTTTTTTACTTTCGCGAGTGCTGTCGAGCTCAGGAGAGGTTGAAGAAAAAAAAACACTGCAAGGTTGGCCCTGTTTGTTTTTCCGAATTGAAAAATGGTCCTTATAAGTTTTCTATAAAATCGTGAAATCAAAAGCAATGATTTCTATACGATTTTGAAAGCCTTAAAAACGGCCCTTTTTCGGAAATTCGTGCCCCAAAATAAGGGGGCGTTCAACCTCGTCCAGCTGCGCCCCGCGAGCCCTCCACGCGTAGGGGTTGACTAAGATCCCTTCTGGCCAGACGGCAAAATGGCCTCCCACCGCCCGGCCGTCCGGACG
>JAOZOM010000435.1 GCA_029933275.1 Anaerolineales bacterium
GCTAAAATAGCGTGGTCTTGGCTTTTTGCTGATGTCTTATGTCTGAAAGCTGAAGGCTGTTCGTCTGAATACTCCCTTTTTAGGGGATTGAAACAATCGGAATTAAAACAATAATCCGATTAGTCAAGATGTCTGAATACCCCCTCCCCGTTCTAGGAGAGTGTTGCATAATTCAGCCTATTCTCCCTCCAATCCCCGTCATGGGGGATTTTTTTTGCCGAAATATGCCGAAGTAGCTCTCCCCTGCTCTCTTTTTTCTTCTTTTCCCCCGAATTCTTTCTAAATCCCCTTCAAATTCTCTTTTTATACCGATTTTCTTCATGCTGGGACGCGTCTCATCCACCATTTAAGGTTGCAAGTGGTCGCATCCATCTTTGCCTGCCAATCAGCAGCATCTAAACCTCGCCGCCTGCAATGCCGTGTCCCTTTCTAGTTGTCGTTGACAGCTTAGTGGGTATGGATAATATGGCAGAACGTGCAAAAAATGCGCACTCAGTAGATGAACTCCGAGGGCTGGAAGGGCAAGGAGCTAAAGAATACTTTGGTCTCTTGCGGCAAATGTTACGCCCTCCAGAAGATGGCGGTTCTTGGCACTTTGAACGCCGCGCCTATTATCCTCCTCCCGACCCCATCAATGCATTACTTTCTTTTGCTTATACGCTTCTGCTCAGAGATTTAGTAACATCGTGTGAATTAGCTGGGCTAGACCCCTATTTGGGATGCCTCCACGAAATTGATTATGGTCGTCCTTCTATGGCTTTGGATTTGATTGAAGAATTTCGCCCCATAATCGCCGATTCGATAGTCCTCTTCGTCGTCAACCGTCCAATGGTGAGATTATCGGATTTCAAAGAAGTCCCATTTAGAAAAAAAGTGGATGCGCGAGAAATGCCAGAAGATAGTTTGGACACAGGAAAACGCGCCGTGTATTTAACTGGGGAGGCGAAAAAGGACTTCCTTGCCGCCTATGAGCATCGGGTGAGCGAGCTCGTCTATTACCCTGGTTCCGGTGAAAAAAGAAAATACCGTGATATCTTTCAGCTACAGGTATACCAAATGACACGCGTTATTATGGGCGAAGAAAAGAGATACACTCCCTTTGTGGTACGCTAGAGAAAGAGGCAAATTCTCCCCCCTCAGGGGGGAGAATAAAGAGGGGGCAAGGAGCAAAAATGGCTAAACAATTTATTTTGGTCAGCTACGATATACCCAAAAACAAACGCCGTCTAAAAATTATGAAAACGCTAGAAGGCTTTGGATCACGAGTTCAATATAGCGTCTTTGAATGTCAGCTAAAACCAGCCCAGCTTATAGAAATGCGAAAAAAGCTCTATCATCTGGCAACTGAAGAAGATAGTGTGCGTCT
>JAOZOM010000128.1 GCA_029933275.1 Anaerolineales bacterium
CCCCAAAGACTCACAAATTGACTCGCCTGCTTGGACGATGCCCATGATGTCGCGATTTTCGCTGAACATGGCTTTGACTTCTGCCATCACGTCCATCGCTTCGATACAATAATTTTCTTGGGGGCGGCTTAATGCGGCGAGGACAGAGCCGTAGGTATAATAATAAACAACTGTGCTGCCCGAAAGCTCTAGCCCGACTACGTCGGCGGGGACATCGTTGGGTCCGCATCCGCCGCGCCCATCGCAAGATTCTTCGGCGGTACAGCCGCGAATGGCGCATTTTAGGGCGGGGATTGAGCCTTCGTAGTTGCGTGATTTGAAATAGACAATGCCGAGTTGCCCGTAAATATCGGCGTTGGCTGGATCTATCTCAAGGGCTTTTTGTACATTTCGCGCGGCGATAAAATACTCCCCTTCTTGGGAGTAGGTTTTCGCTATAGAGAGATAGGGGATGGGGTCTTCGATGCCCAACTGCTCGTTCAGGCGCGCGGCTTTGGCAAAATACTCCAGCGAATGTTCGTAGAGCTGCCTGCGTGTTTCATCGTTTTGACTGCCAAAGGCGAGACGGCGATAGCTTGCTCCCGCGCGCAGATATAAAAAGGTCAGATTGGGGGAAATTTCCAATGCCTTATCGTATTCTTGAATAGCTTGGTTATATTGTCCGAAAGATTCCAGTACATAGGCGTAGACGCGATGCACGTCCATGAGACCATCGTCTATTTCGAGGGCTTCGAGGACGTATTGTTCGGCTTGGTTCCATTTTTGTTCGTCTACCAGAATCTCGGCATAAAAGGCGAGGGCGAGGGCGTTTTTATTATCTAGTTGGAGGGCGCGGACGGCTTCTTGCTCCGCTTCGAGGAGGTAGTCGGCGGCTTGGTCTTCGCCGAAAAGGACGGTGTTCGCGTTCCAATCTAGCACAAAGGCTCGGATGGCGTGTGGCGCACTATCGTCTGGAGCCAGTTCCACAGCTTTATCAGCGGAGGCAAGCCCCTCTTGGAGTCGGATCCGCTGTTCTTCATCCGTAGTTAAAAGAGCGGAGGAATAGGTTTGAATCCGTGCTAACTTTGCCCAGACTTCCGCATTATTCGGGTCTACGCTGGATGCTTCCTCGTATGCGGTGATGGCGGCATCCAGTTTGCCTGCTTCGAATTGGGCATCGCCTTCCATCGCATAGGATTGGGCAACGCGCGTAGGCGTGGGGGTGGGCGTAAAGGGACGTGCGATATTGCCTTTTTCCACTTGCATCACTAGCCAAATCCCGCCCATAATGAGAATTAGCAAAATGAAAATGCGATAGGGGTTGGCGGCGGGCTTGCGGAAGAAAATATCGTGTTGGCGTTTCATGCTTCGGGGGTGGGAGTCTCTTCTTCTGCCTGTGGGCTAACTTCTTCGGTGGGCGTGGGCGGTGAATCGAGATTTTCTTGGCAGAGATTTATCGCTTCGTTGGCATTATAGAGGGCTAACTCATTGCTGGGAATCGTGCCGATAATCTGCTGGGCAATTTGGAGCGATTCACCACAGCGATTGAGACGGGAGAGAACCAGCGCATAAGTAAAATAATATTCGGCGATGCGTGTATTATTAGAAAGGGGGAGCGGCTCTATGCTGACATCTTCACCTAAAGAGCCGCCGTAAACTGCCAGCGATAATTCTTGAGCGGCTTCTACCCATTGATAATTATGATAGTACATCACGCCCAAATTCCCGTGTGCGTTTGCTCGAGTAGGGTCATCTCTAACTGCTTGTTCGCCATATTGCACGGCTTTGGCGTATTCCCCAATGGTGGAATAAGTACGCGAGATAAAAAGATCGGGCAAAGGGTCGGCGGGATTAAGAGCATTGGCGCGCGTAAACTCTTCTACGGCTTTATCGTAAACGCCCAGTGCACGATAGTTTCGCCCGAGGGAGAGATGCAAATCAGGGATATTCTTATTGATATTAATCGCCGCTTCATATTCTCGAATGGCTTCTTCATAATTGCCAGTAATCTCCAGCACATACGCACGGGCACGGTGTGATTCCATCGTGTTTGGGGCGAGACTGAGAGCCACGCGCGTTTCTTCGACCGCAAGCTCAATCGCATCGAGGGGACCTGTGCCAGCTAAAAATGAATCAGCGAGAATTTCGGCGTAATAAGCATGAGCGAGTGCGTTATTTGGGTCAAGCTCGAGGGCGCGTTTAATCGCGGCTTCGGCAGCGAGATAATCTTCCTGAAAATCAAGTGACCAGGCAAGAACCGCGTGTGCGGTCGAATTATTTGGGTTGAGCAATAACGCTTTTTCTGCACTCGCTTGTGCCTCCTCATATTGCCCGATAAAAACTTGAGCACGCGCCATCGCAATATATGCCGAAGCATCGTCTGGATTAGAGCGGATTGCTTCTTTATAAGCATCAATAGATTTAACCAACTTTCCCTGATTAAAGTAATCCTCCGCTTCCGCAATCAGCGATTCGGGCGCGCGGGTAGGAGTTGGGGTATCAATCCAGGGGGTTTGAATATCGGGCGCAACATAGCGATTAAAATAAGTAACGGCAAAAATTGCCATCACTAAAACGAGCACCCAAAACCAATTAATCCGCTTGCGGCGGCGGCGCATAGACCATTTATTTTTGCGTAAATACATGCGGGCATCTTACCATCGGGAGAGAAAGGATGCAAGAACCCTTGCACCGCGTCCCACAAAAGGCTAAAATGAAGCCATGCAATTTGATGTTTTCACCCTCCTCCCCGAAGTTTTCCCTCCTTATCTTAATAGCAGCATTCTAAAGCGTGCTCAACAGAATGGGCTTCTTCATGTCAATATCCACAATATCCGCGATTGGACACACGACAAACACCACGTCACAGACGATAGCCCCTATGGCGGCGGTGGCGGAATGATTATGAAGCCTGAACCCGTTTTTGAAGCCATAGAAGAGGTGATTGGGCTTCCGCCGACTCGTCGAATCATCCTCCTCACGCCACAAGGTCGACTTTTCACACAGGACGTGGCGGATGAACTCGCCCGCGACGCGCGTGACCCCGGGCTTGCTCTCCTTTGTGGACGCTACGAGGGTCTCGACGAGCGGATTCGTACTCACCTTGTCACAGACGAAATCTCCATCGGAGACTATGTTCTCACCGGTGGCGAACTCCCTGCTCTGATTCTGATAGACGCACTAGCGCGTTTAATCCCCGGTGTACTTGGCGATGAAAATGGTGCGGCAAACGATTCTCATGCTTCCGGTTTGCTCGAAGGACCCCACTATACCCGTCCCGCCGAATTTCGCGGCTGGGAAGTCCCCGCCGTTTTGCGCTCCGGCAATCACGCCAAAGTAGACCAATGGCGGCGCGAAGAAGCCCTCCTTCGCACTCTTGAGCGCAGACCGGAAATGCTAGAAAAAACCGAACTCACAGAAAAAGATTATAAGTTTCTGAGAAAAATTGAAACAGAGAAAAGCAAGACCAAATAGAGTAAATATCATAAGGTTTTTCTGATAAGCCAAACTCATCGTCTTGCCGAATATTTCAATCGCCTGTATACTAGGGAGCGGCGTGAGCGACTGTAGACTTGCGCCATACTCTTACCAATCTTTTAGAAAGAGGAGAAAGAAAAATGAAAAAGTTTTACGTACTATTTGCGGTACTCGCAATTGCCGCACTCGCGCTCTCCGCTTGCGGTGGTGCGCCTACAGCCAGTGAAGATAACTGTGCTGATGAAGCCGTTCTCTGCGTAGGTCTCGTGACAGACGTTGGCGAAATTGACGACAAATCCTTCAACCAATCTGCTTGGGAAGGCGTTCAACAAGCTGCCGATGAACTCGGTGCCTTCGTAAAATACGTTGAAACCAAAGATGCAAAAGACTATGCTTCTAACATCGCTCTCTTCGCAGACAAAGACTACGATATCATCGTTACCGTTGGTTTTGCAATGGGAGACGCAACCTTAGCTGCTGCTGCTGAATACCCAGAAATTGACTTCATTGGTGTTGACCAAGGTCAATGGGGCGGCGAAGTTGCCAATGTCGCAGGCTTAATCTTCCCCGAAGACAAAGCGGGTTTCTTGGCAGGCGCATTAGCTGCTCAATTGAGCGAAACTGGTACCATCGCTGCTGTTCTTGGCACCGATCTGGTTCCCCCTGTTGTTGCTTTCAAAGAAGGTTATGAAGCAGGCGCACGTTATATCAACCCCGACATCACCATCATCTCCACTTATCACCCCGGCGGCATGGATGTTGCTTTTGTTGATCCCGAATGGGGCGCAACCACTGCCAAACAAGCTCTCGACCAAGGCGCAGACGTAGTATTCGGTGCTGGCGGCAAAACCGGCAACGGCGCACTAATCGAAGTTGCTTCCCACGAAGGTGTTTTCTGCATCGGTGTTGATAGCGACCAATGGGGAACCGTCCCCGAAGCGCACCCCTGCTTGGTTACAAGCGCAATGAAACTCATCACCCCCGGCGTTTTTGACCTAATTCAAAATTCCGTTGATGGTGCTTTCCCCGCTGGTAATTTCTTTGGTGCCACAGGCTTGGCTCCTTTCCATGATTTTGATGCCTCTGTTCCTCAGGCTGTCAAAGACAAATTAGCTGAAATTGACGCTGGTTTGCAAGATGGCTCTATCACCACCGGCTACGGTCAGTAAAAAAATAGCCCAATAAAAAAAGAGTGTAGCATTTACGCTACACTCTTTTTTTATCCCAAGGTTTCTAAAAAATTCCTTGACACAAACCTACCTTAACTATATAATCTCGGTCGCCTTCCTCATTAGCTCAATTGGCAGAGCGAGCGGCTGTTAACCGCTAGGTTCTTGGTTCGAGTCCAAGATGAGGAGCCAATAAAAAATGCGCCTGATTTCAGGCGCATTTTTCTTTTTCGACTAGTATAAAACTAAGATTTTTTCTTCTCCTTAGCCTCGTCCTTTTTATTGGACTTGGATTCCGTTTCGCTCTTGTCCTGAGGCTTGCTATCCGTTTTATCGGCTTTTTTCTCGTCTTTTGATTTTTTCGCGTTCCCATCCTCTTCATGGTTACGAGGCTTTTGCCCAGAGGGAGAACGATTATCGGTAGCGTAAAATCCAGACCCTTTAAACACAATCCCCACCGGACGATAAACGCGATGAAGAGCCTCCTCGTCACATTCGGGGCAAAGGGTCATGGTTGGGTCGTTATAACCCTGTTTTTGATCAAATTGAATGCCGCAATTTTCGCAGCGGTAAGTATAGACAGGCATAGCTAATTTCCTTCAATAGTCTCAATTGCGGAGCGAATTATAGCGCGCATAGGTAGAGGTGACAAGACTTTAAGCGGTGCATGTTATAATTTTCTTATATTAGGAGAAGGCTACAGGAGAGAGAAAATGCTTAAAATCAGCGTCGTTTATTG
>JAOZOM010000436.1 GCA_029933275.1 Anaerolineales bacterium
CTAAATTTTTTACACCGTAGCAAAACTTGTAATTGGTCACACTCCCTCCTTAAAAATATCGCTCCCGCCGCCGTCCTCGGCGGCGGTCTTCTCATAAACCGCCACTGGGGACAGCGGCTAGAGCGGAGGGGGGGACCAATTACCTTTTTTTACACCCCATTCATAAATGCCCCCACTGCAATAGCCGCATTTTAAAAAACCCCTTTTCTAGCAAACCGATAAAAATCGTGATTTTCATCTCGAAGCTTGTATCAGGAAGAAAGTGCTCATTTTTAGTCAAAGGGTCAATCACTTTGAAGGAATACCAATAAGCACTCAAGCGATAATAATTGACCACGCTCAAACGCTGAACCAATACAGATTTATTTGGGGCAATCAAACCACGATTAAGCAAACGTTGAGCTTGGTCTTCAAAAGAAAGGGCTGGCTTCTTATATTTCATAATTATTCTCCCCTAAAAAAAACCACGACATAATGGCGGGAATCAGCAAATCTTTAGAGAAAACCAACGCTGGGATTTTCAGCAGAATCAGCGCAGGCAATGAGATATAGACAACTGTCCCCATCTCAGCGGAAAAGGCGGGGATGCGTTTTAGCACTATGCCAATGAGCAGAAGGGGAATGATGATTATGAAGTTTTCCATGGGGTGAAGCTCGCCAGCTTGACCACAGCCCCGCTTTTCGAGAAAAAACTACATGTTTTGAAGTTTCGAAGGTATTAACGTATTCAACTTTGTTGCAACCTCATTAAACGTAGATGATGGTAACTTACAACTAAACGCAGCATTTCTTGCTCGCCAATCAAGGCTTTTTACTTGGTCAGACAGAACTACTCCACCAACCTTTAGTCCTTTTGGGATTTCAACTTCAAAAGGGTACCCTTTGACACGACTGGTAATTGGGCAGAGAATGGCTAAACCAGTTTTTCTATTATAGGCTTTGGGTGATAAAACTAGTGCAGGGCGGTGTCCTGCCTGCTCATGCCCTGCTTGTGGATTAAAAGTGATCCAAACAATATCTCCGCTATCAGGAATATATGTCATTATTTCACCAAATCTCATTGCCTACAGAAAATCCAGTGTCCACTTCGTGATGAATATTATCATCATTGATTCCCGCTAACAGTTCATCAAGCGTAAAGTCAGCAACAGGGATTGGCTTAATAATAATCTGACCTTCTAAAATGGACATCTCTACAAAGGAATTATTTATTATCTGAGCATCCAGTGCAAATGCTTTGGGGATGCGTAAAGCAAGGCTATTGCCCCATTTTTGAACTTTTGTGAGCATAAGGTTATCTCCTTTTTGTATCTACAATAAAGATACATCCTTTTTCTCAATTAAGCAAGTATTTCAGGGGTTTGG
>JAOZOM010000009.1 GCA_029933275.1 Anaerolineales bacterium
AAAATGCCCCTGTAGCTCAGCTGGATAGAGCAACGGACTTCTAATCCGTAGGTCGTGGGTTCGAATCCCCCCGGGGGCACCTGAAATTTAGAATTATGAAAATAAAGAAACTCGGCAGAAATAAATTGTTCATCCCTCCGAGTTTCTTTGATTTTGCTACCACCATCTGTTTTTTAAAAGAAAAATAGAGCGGGGGCAGGAGAAGGAGAAAAAATGCCGACTGTCATCCGAAAAGTTGAAGTAAAAAATAAAGCTGATCTCCATCCAACGAGACAATCTATTGGGTGGCAGATGCAGGTGAACTCGAAGGTTTGGAGTCCGCCAACGGATGTGTACGAGAGCGAAAACGCGTATACGGTTCGCATTGAGATTGCCGGAATGCGCGAGGCAGATTTCACGGTAAGTGTTGAAGGTAGCTATTTGATTGTTAACGGTAGCAGACCTGATGTCAAAGAGCGACACGCCTACCGTCAAATGGAAATTCGCTGTGGAAAATTCACCTGTGCGGTCAGTCTCCCAGATCTGATTGACCTTGAAAATGCAAACGCAGAATATGAAGATGGCTTTTTTGTTATCGTCTTACCAAAAATAAAATCGCAAAAAATTGCGATACAGGAAAAATAAAATTTAATGACTGCATCACGCTGGCATAGAAATCTTGCCGATTTATTTGATTGGGTATGGGAAAACGATGCCCGCTTTGTAGAACTTTTAATGCCTTCTCTTTTTGAAGAACTTAAGAAACTGGATGAAGAGGATACTTTGACAGACGAGAAACTTGGTTTCGATGAGCCGGACCTCCCCGAAATTTTACCGATATTGCCTTTGCGCGGAGTTGTAGTTTATCCGCAAACAGCAGTTCCTTTGACGATTGGACAACCGCGCTCTATCAAATTGGTGGATGATATTCTCGCAGGAAATAAATTGGTGGGATTGGTCGCCAGTAAGAATCCAAATCTGGATGAGCCGGGTGTCGAAGATCTCTACGCGGTGGGGACGGTTGCTACCGTTCATCGACTTTTGCGTGCGCCTGATGGAACAGTTCGCTTACTCGTGCAAGGGATGGAGCGTTTCCGTTTGGGCGAGATGGTGGAAAAAGAACCTTACCTGAAAGCAAAAATCGAACTCATCCCCGAATTTGTAGAAGAAAACTTGCAAATAGACGCACTAGCACGCAACGCGCGCGACCAATTTGCTCAAATTGCGGGAATGATTCCCTCTTTCCCTGATGAATTGATTGGTTCTATTTCCTCTTTGCTTGATCCGCTTGAAACAATCTATACCATTGCCAATTTCCAACGCATGGAATTAAAAGATGCACAGGAAATTTTAGAAATCGACTCAACCGAAGCGAAGTTGCGGAAATTAGTCGGCTTATTGGTGCGCGAGAATCAGGTTTTGCAGTTGGGGCAAAAAATCCAAAGTGAAGCGCGCGGCGAGATAGAGAAAGTCCAGCGCGATTATTTTTTGCGTGAGCAACTTAAGGCGATTCAAAAAGAATTGGGCGAGCGTGACGAGCAAGCGATTGAAGTTGAAGAATTTGGGAAGAAGATTGAAGATGCCAAGATGTCCGAGGAAGCGGAAAAACAGGCTCTTTACGAATTAGATCGTCTCTCGCGTTTGCCAACTGCCGCGGCAGAATATGGCGTAATCCGCACCTATCTCGATTGGCTTGTTTCTCTCCCGTGGTCAAAGGCTACCGAAGATAATCTTGATATTGGACATGCCCGAAAAATCTTAAATAAAGACCATTACGGTTTGGAAGATGTCAAAGACCGTATTTTGGAATTCTTGGCAATTCGCGGGCTGGGATTAACGCGTGAAGGCACTTTCAAGAAGAGCAAAGATTTAATCCGTAATGAGCGAGAAGGGGTAATCCTTTGCTTTGTGGGACCGCCCGGTGTGGGCAAAACCTCGCTAGGACGTTCAATAGCGCGTTCAATGGGGCGGGAGTTCATCCGCATCTCCTTGGGTGGCGTACGCGACGAAGCGGAGATTCGCGGTCATCGCCGCACCTATATTGGCGCATTGCCGGGACGTATTCTCCAAGCTTTACGGAGAGCCGAGACCAAAAATCCCGTTTTTATGCTCGATGAGATTGATAAACTCGTGGCGAATTTTCAAGGCAATCCTGCTTCGGCTTTGCTCGAAGTGCTTGATCCGGAGCAAAACTCAGAATTCCGCGACCATTACCTCGAAGTCGCCTTTGATCTTTCGCAGGTCATGTTTATCACGACCGCTAATTCACTTGGCACGATTCCGCGTCCGCTTCTCGATAGAATGGAGGTAATCTATCTCTCCGGTTATACCGAACGCGAAAAAATCGAAATCGCCAAAGGTTATTTGATTCCGCGACAAATTCGCGAAAATAACCTTTATAAAAAAGAAGTCAAGTTCACAGTGGCTGGTTTACGAATGTTGATTAGCCAATATACGCGCGAGGCAGGTGTCCGCAATTTGGAGCGGAAGATTGGTTCAATTTGTCGAAAAATTGGTGCCTTGATTGCAGAAGGAAAAGAGTATTCTCCAAAAATAACGCCGGAAACAATTGAAGAGTTGCTCGACCATCCCATTTACCGAGATGCGGAAGATTTGAAAAAGAGAATCTCAATTCCTGGCGTAGCCGCAGGTTTGGCGTGGACACCTTACGGTGGCAGTATCCTTTTCATCGAAGCGACCAAAATGGCAGGCTCGAAAGGATTCCAGATTACCGGCTCGCTCGGCAATGTGATGCAAGAATCCGCCCGCGCCGCGCTCTCTTACGTCCGCTCACGGGCGGAGACTTTGGGGATTGAGCCTGATTTCTACGAAAAAACCGATATTCACCTCCACGTCCCGGCTGGAGCGCAACGGAAAGATGGACCCTCCGCGGGTGTAACAATGGTCACCGCGTTGGTTTCGCTGCTTACACGCCGCCGTGTCAAAAAAGGTGTTGGCATGACAGGTGAAATTACCCTGCGAGGGCGCGTTCTTCCCATCGGTGGATTGAAAGAAAAAGTTTTAGCCGCACATCGCTTTGGTTTGCGGACAATCATCCTGCCTGAACATAATAAGACAGATTTAGACGATATTCCCGATGAAATCAGAAAAACAATGAAATTTATCCCCGTTGAAACAGTTGCAGAAGTTCTCGAAGCCGCACTGGAAAAGAAAGCCCAACCTAAAAAGAAAACAAAAAAACAAAGTAAAGAGAAGTGATGAAGAAAATATTCTTGGCAGAAGATGATCAAACAATGGTCACGCTTTTAAAAACATTATTGAAAATAGAAGGCTTTGAAGTCGAAAGCATTGACCTTGCAAAAGGAGATTTACTCACTTCCTTGCGTGAGATTATTCCGCCTATTTTGCTCCTTGATGTGAACCTTCCCGGACAAAACGGGATGGATATCGTTCGCGAAATGCGCAAAGATGAGCGTTTTAATGATACTAGCGTTGTCATGGCTTCGGGGATGAGTCTAAAAGACGAATGTCTCGCCAGCGGGGCGGACGACTTCCTCCTCAAGCCCTATATGCCGGATGACCTGATTGATATTCTCAAAAAACATACGCAATCCTAAAAGCTCAAATGGATATTCGGATTCGCCCTTTTTCTTTTCCAGAAGATTACGATGCGGTCTACTTACTTTGGGCAAAAGCTGGGAATGGGATTCACCTCCGAATATCCGATGAGTTTGACGAAATACGGAAGAAAGTCGCGCGTGACCCAGACTTGTTCCTCATTGCCAAGGCAGATGATTTGATAATTGGCGCGGTCATGGGCGGCTTCGATGGGCGGCGCGGCATGATGTACCACCTCGCCGTTGCACCCGCATATCGCCGACAAGGCATCGCTCATCTCCTCGTGGATGCGCTTGAAGAAAAGTTGAAAGAAAAAGGTTGTATCCGCTATTATTTACTCGTCACCAAAGATAATGAAGAAGCAATCAATTTTTACAAATCTCGCGGCTGGGAAGATATGGACGATT
The DNA here is from genome assembly GCA_029933275.1 of Anaerolineales bacterium. GTDB lineage: Bacteria > Chloroflexota > Anaerolineae > Anaerolineales > Villigracilaceae > Desulfolinea. The sequence goes on from JAOZOM010000009.1 coordinate 3,966, forward strand.
TATTTGTCTTTGCGAAAAGTTTGAACTAAGCGAGCATCCATAAATAACTTCCTGATTTTTTTACCACAAAGTCACAAAGAACACGGAGAAATTCTTTGTGACCACAGAGAAAAACTTTGTGCACTCTGTGGCTTTGTGGTGTGCTTTTCGGGAAATAATTTCTAGACAATCACTAAGACATTTTTTTCTTACGCAATATGAAATATAAACTATGAAAACATCCTTAAAAGTTGGCATTCTTACTAGCTCAGACCGCTCCTCGCGCGGCGAACGCTCCGACCTTTCAGGTCCCGTGTTGGTAGAAATGGCGCGTGAAAAAGGTTGGGATATTGTTGAAACCCTTATTGTCCCCGATGATGTGGGTATTCTCCGCGACACCCTCATCCTATGGGCGGATAGTGGTGACATAGACCTGATCCTTACCACTGGCGGGACGGGATTCTCCCCGCGCGACATCACCCCCGAAGCGACTCGACTCGTGGTCGATAAACTTGCCCCCGGTCTCGCCGAGGCGATGCGTGCCGAAAGCCTAAAAATCACCCCGCATGCCATGCTCTCGCGAGCCATCGCGGGGATTCGGGGGCGTACCCTGATTATTAATCTGCCGGGCAGCCCCAAGGCGGCGCGCGAAAATCTGCAAATTATCGCGCCTGTGTTGGGACATGCCATCCAGCTTCTTCGAGAAGATGCTGCCGCGGAAGCCGGCCATATTCCTGATTAGAGAATTCAGGTTCTAGACTTCAGAGTAAAGACAAAAAACAACGATGTTATAATCTGTCGAAAGAAAATCTATTTTACGAGGTTCATAATGATTGATGCAAATGCTCTACGAAAAGGGGTTGTTTTTGAAATGGACGGTAGTCTTTTCAAAGTAAAAGATTATCATCATAATAAAACAGCCCGCGGTGGCGCGACGATTCGCGTGAAAGCCTTTAATTTGAGAACTGGCTCAAATATCGAAAAAACCTTTAATTCAGGCGAACGTGTAAAGAATATCCGCTTAGATTATAAAAAAGTGCAATATCTTTATAGCGATGATCGTTTTTACTATTTTATGGATAATGAAACTTTCGAGCAGCCCGCAATTAACGCGAAGATGGTCGAGGATGTGGCAGGCTTTTTGAAAGAAGGCTTAACTGTTAAACTGACTTTCTTTGGTGATGAGCCGCTCGATATTGATTTACCTACTTCGGTTGAATTGGAAGTCACCGAAGCTGAGATAGCCGTGCGCGGCGATACCGCTACAGGCGTGACCAAAAAAGTAATCTGCGAAACCGGGCTTGAAGTGCAATGCCCGAATTTTGTCGAAGTCGGCAATATCATCAAAATTGATACTCGTACAGGCGAATACCTAACTCGGATGTAAAACCGATTTAGCGTGGAAAGAAGAATGTCCCCTTTTGGGGATATTCTTTTATAAAAGCCTCTTGGGCTTGTAGACCAGTAGACTAAATGAAAACACCTTCCGGTATTGAATGTCCCTATTTTTACGGTGATTATTATCGAGGTCGTGAGCGCGAGGAATGTCGTTTGCTCAATTCTTCCGAGCCGCCGCAAGTTTGGCTTGCCGAATTATGCGAAACCTGCCCCGTGCCGGGTATTTTGCGCGCTAACTCCTGCGAAAATATGCATCTCAATGCGCGCGTCACGCGCTCGGTTTTCGATGCCTTTCAGCGTAGAGTGCAAATCTCGGCTTATTGTGAAAAAACAGCCCAAAATGTAAAAAAGCCGGAAATCGGTTGTGGCGAATGTCATCCCCTCCCGCCTATCTTCGAGGTAAAAAAATGAGCATCACCTTGCTTCTTGATTTGGACGATACTCTCATCGGTACCAATATGGATGAATTTATCCCCGTCTATTTTCATACACTGGGAAAAGCGATGGCGGATTATGTCGCGCCCGATAAGCTGATGAAATATCTGATGCAGGGGACAGAGGCGATGATTCAGAACGATACGCCCGCTGAAACTTTGCAGGAGGTCTTTAGCGCGAATTTTTATCCGCATTTGGGCGTAGAGCGGGACATCCTTGACCCGATAATTGCTGATTTTTACCGGAACATTTTCCCGACCCTAGCCTATCTCACCAAAGCGCGACCCGAAGCTGTGGAATTTGTCGAATGGGCATTTTCTGCGGGACACCGCATCGCGATTTCTACGAATCCGCTTTTCCCCCAAGCCGCGATTTATAACCGCCTCCGCTGGGCGGGCTTAGACCCCGAAAAATACCCCTTTGAGATGATCTCCTCTTTTGAGACTTTCCATTTTACTAAACCCAGCCCCGCTTATTTCGCGGAAATTTTAGGGCGGATGGGCTGGCAGGATGATCCCGTTTTGATTGTGGGCGATGATCCCGTGCGGGATTTGCTCGGTGCTGAGGAATTAGGCATTGCCGCATATTGGATTGCAGACGAGGACGCGACTTTGCCCGAAGGGAGAAAAATGCCCCTCGGACGCGGTAATATCGGGGAACTGAGAGGCTGGATAGAGTCGTTCGACGAGAAAATGCTTTTGCCGAATTACCAAGCCCAAACCGCGATCGTCGCGACTGTGAAAGCGATTCCTGCTGCACTGGGGGAAATCCTAGCTAATTTGCCCGCGAACGCGTGGACAGAATCATCCCATCCCGAAGAATGGTCGTTAGTCGAAATTATTAGCCATCTACGCGATGTGGAGCGCGAAGTCAATTTGCCGCGTATCCAAACTTTCTCGCGAGATGAAAATCCCTTCATCACCGCGGATGATACCGATATGTGGGTTTCTGAGCGTGGCTACGCCGCAGATAACGGCGAGACCGCCTTGCGTGAATTTATCGCAGCGCGTCTTGAAACTTTGGACGCATTGAAAAAACTAAGTGACGCTGATTGGCAGCGCGCGGGACGACATGCTATTTTTGGTCCGATCACCTTGCAGGAGCAAATGGCATTTATGGCGGAACATGACCGTGTTCATTTGCGGCAAATTTTTCGCATAGCCAGAAAGGAAGTGTCTCATGGATGAAGCATATTTTGATAGCCTTTTGAAACAGTTTTATCAGCAAGCGAAAGCGCAATTTGGGAATGCGGTTAAATCCTATTGGTTTGATACGGGAGAGAGTTGCCCTGGCTGTGGCGGCGAAATTGATGCGATGGATTATGAGGGGAAAGAAGCATTATCCTTAAACGCGTTTATTTACAGAGAACGCGGCGTTTTGATTGGCTATGTGTTATGTGGAAAATGTGCTGGAAAAATTATGTGGGGCGCAAAACTCAGACCTCGTAAAGAAACGGAATTGCACGCGACGATTGAGCGAAATTTGATAGACAACTATAAAAAATATCTTCGCAGTTTAGACGCATAATTTCAAAAAAATGGATAATCGTCTGCGGGAGGCAATTTCTAAAGCAAAAGCGGGACACGAGTTATCCGCGCGCGATCTTTTCATTGATATTGTTGAAGATAATCCTGACGATAAACTGGCTTGGCTTTGGCTGATTGGTCTTTTGGACGATAGAGATGATTTAATCATTGCTTGTGAGAATGTTTTACGAATTGACCCAAGCGAGAAGCGCGTAGGGTTGCGTTTGGAAAAATTAAGAAAAGAAGTGGTTTTAGAAAATGAGCGTAGAGAAAAAGCGGCTCTAGCGAAAATAGATTATCTTTTACAGCAGGGGAATAAAGAATTAGCCCTCACCCGATTAAGAAAAATAGTGCAGAAAAACCGCAATGCCGAAACCGCGTGGATTTTGCTCGCCAAACACACCTCGAATTTAAACGAACGTGTACAGGCATTATCGCGCATCTTGGCTCTTGACCCGAGAAATGAAGAAAAGCGCGCCGCATTGCGCCGTGCGCACTATTTTCGCACAAATCCGCTAGAGTTGGCGGCGAGCCACGAGGAGCGCGGCGAGATTGACGAGGCGATCGCTATCTACGAACGGTTGGCAGCTAAGGCAAAAGGGCGTAGTGAATGGGATCGGGTTTTCCGCGAAATCCACCGCTTGGAAGCTCTAAAAGCGGAGAGAATTGTGCATATCTCTTCAAAAATAACCCTGATGCGCCTCTCCCTCGGTATACCGCTCCTTTTTTTCTTTATGGTTATTATTCAAACGGGATATGATTTCCGCTATTTCACTTTCTTGATGGGAATTGAATTCTTGATGGTGATTTTGGGCGCGTTTTTAATGGCGGTCGCATCCATCCGCATGGAACATTACCTTTGGGCTGTGTTGGGGAATGCGGCGGGACGCGGCTCGAAGAGATTGCGTCTGCTGGTTGGTGCGATGGGCTTCACGATTACTTTGTCGGCTTTTCTCCTTCTGAGTATTGAATCCTATGCGCGCTGGGCAACGGTTTTTGATTATTTTGGATACAACTAGGCGGCATAATTTATGTTTCCAATTAATGATACAGAACCCAATCGTTACAGCCTTTATCCGACAATGACCTTGAGCATTATCTTTGTCAATACGCTGATATATTTTCTCTTCCCGCCTCATGAATATGGATTTATGTACAGATATATCGCCACAGTTCCTGCTTTGATTTTTTCGCGAGTGGGCGGCGGTTTCCTGACCGGTTTAACCTCGATGTTTCTACACGCCGGTTTTTTTCACCTTTTCGGAAATATGTTTGCCCTTTGGGTTTTTGGTCGGCGCGTGGAAGATGCTTGCGGAGCATGGCGATTTTTGGGGTTTTACCTCCTCGCCGGTTTTGGCTCGGATTTGATTTTTGTGCTGGTTAATGCCAAATCCCATATTCCCGTGATTGGAGCTAGCGGCGCGATTTTTGGTGTGATGGGCGCATATCTGATTTTATATCCGAAAGCACGCATCCGCACTCTGATATTTTGGTTCAGCTTTATCCCCTCTTGGCCCCGAATCCGCGCTTTTTGGGTGATTATTTATTTTCTGGCGATGCAACTTATCCCTGCAATTGATATTGTGATGAACGGCAGGAGTTATCAATACAGCGTTGCCTACTGGGGGCATTTGGGTGGATTCTTCGCCTCGCTCACCATCCTCCTATTCTTGCGCCCGGAAGCCTTTGCACGCTATTGGAGCGATACGCAGGTTTAGCTTTTTATTCTGGCAAGGGGTCATAAGGTTGGATATATTTCATTTGCCATTTTCCATCTTCGCCCTCCACAATCGACGCGAGCGTGACCAGATGAATCCATGTTTTGCCGGGGCGGAGCGTAATCGGGTTGCCTGCCACATCCGTAAAATGGATTGGACGAAGCATCCCACTTTCTTTCTCCCAAGTGCGGTTTTCGGTAGACCAATACACTTTTTGCACCGTGCCATCCCGAAAAAGATAGGCAAAGCCGCGTTTCCCCATCCCCAACTCCACTTTGAGCTGATTATGCCGAAAAACAGAATGCTCGGCTTGCAGAATAATCACATTTTCAAAAGATTGCTGTCTGCCCGTGAGTCGGTCGATGGCAGGATGAAAAATCCCCAGCCCGTCTGCGTCATCCGTGAAGCGTAAATAGGATTGAGAGAGAGGATCATATTCCCAATAGGATTGGTCGTACGCGTGATAATAAATTGAAAGGGATGTCGCCGTCTCGCGCGTGGATTTGGGCAGGATTTCGTTAAATAAATTTCCCGAGTAATTCGGCTTTCTCCCGCTCCCATTCGACTCGGCGAGTTGCCGCATCTCCTCTACGGGCAGGAGTGCGCTGTTGGGCGTGGTGGGATCTACCCCGCGCATAATTTTGCAGGGATTAAGCTGTGCCAAAATATCGGGTGCGGCTCCAGCGAAGATGAGACAACTCTGCGGAAACATCTTGTTGACATAATCATAAGTCAGTCGCCCCGAGCGAATTGGTCCTACATAGGCTTCGGTGGGGATATAAGCGGCAGAAGGTGTTGGGAAGGGCATTTGTCGATTAACCGGTATCAAGCCCGCGTCCACGTTCGTTTCTGTGTCGGAGATGCGAAAAAGCCGCGTCCGCTTGGTATCCGCATCTATATCGCTATCTTGGTCATCGTTTCCAATATCCGATAAGGTGAAAGTGTAATTTTCACTTTGCTCAACTTCAATAAAATAGCTTTTTTCGAGGTCGGGGATATTGAAAGCGTAATAGCCGTTTGAGTTAGTAGAAGTATCGGCGATTTTTTTGCCATCTGCGTAAAGTCGGATGCAGACCCCGCCCACGCCTGCCTCCCAATCTTCTTGGATTCCGTTTTTATTTTCATCGAGCCAAACACGGTTGCCAACCCAATGCTCAGTTGGCGTGAAAATCATCTCGTTGACGGGACATCCGCCGGTGAGATTGGGGATATAACGAGGATAATCGCCGTAGAAAACGCTCAAAAAACGCGTTGCCGCCTCGCCGATATAATACTCAAAAACCCACGATGCAAAGCTGATTCCCGCTTGGGGACGTGCCGACGCGGGGCTATTGCTAATTGAAACCAGCACCGCGGGGAGATCAAGTAGCGTGGCATCTTGCACCGCCCTCCCTGTGAGGGGATTGTAGTTTTCGGGGAAATTTTCGAATTCGATACCATAGCTTTGCGAAGTTAAGCGCGGCTGGGGCGTTGGGGAAAGGGTTGGCGTTTGACTCGGCTCGCTCGTTGGAATTTGCGTTTGTGTCGGGATGAATCTTTGAGTTGGCGTGGGGTTATTTTCGATTTGTGGCGTTTTTGCACAATTCGATAGAAAAATGGTGATAATGAGGAGAAGTAGTTTTTTTGTTTTCATAGGATTTGTAGACCAGTATTAAGTGAGATTGTAGCAGAAAACTTGCCAACTCCCTCAAGATAAAGTATCCTCCGAGTAATGAATCAAGACAACCTTTTTTCCTCTCCGCGTTGGACGGTGACAAGCATCACCGCCTATTTACGCGAGATGCTCGAAAGCGATGAAATGCTTCGTGATGCTTGGGTGAAGGGAGAACTCTCGAACCTTTCTCGCCCTCGTTCGGGGCATCTTTATTTCACCCTCAAAGATGGCGGCGCATCTCTGCGCTGTCTGATGTGGCGCAGTAGCGCGGCGCGCCTAAATCTTGAATTGCGCGAGGGCATGGAAGTTGAAGTTCGTGGCTATATCAGCATTTACGATGTCGGCGGGCAATATCAGCTTTATGCCGAAGAAATCCGTCCCGTTGGGGAGGGCGCACTTTATCAAGAGTTTTTGCGTCTGAAAGCGATGCTTGAAGCTGAGGGGCTTTTTGATGCGGCGCGCAAGAAGGCAATTCCGGAATTACCGAAAAAAATCGGCATTGTCACCTCTGCCACTGGCGCGGCTCTGCGGGATATGCTCAACACTTTGCGCCGCCGAATGCCGCTTGCGGAGGTAATTCTCGCCCCGACTATGGTGCAAGGAGATGCCGCACCTGCCAAAATTGTGGATGCGCTGGATGAACTGCTCCGCATCGCTCCTGACCTTGACGTGATTCTGCTTGGACGCGGCGGCGGCTCTATCGAAGATTTATGGGCATTTAACGATGAATTTGTTGTGCGCATGGTGGCTGCATCTCCGATCCCAATCATTTCGGGAGTTGGACACGAAACTGACTTTACCCTGACCGATTTCGCCGCCGATCTGCGCGCCGCTACACCCACCGCCGCGGCGGAGTTGGCGACTCCAATTACTATCAACGAGTTGCGCGGTGCGGTCGGATATTATGCCGAGCAGTTGAACGCCAATATCATCGCTATTCTGGATAGAGATTTTGTCCGAGTAGATGACCTCCGCGCGCGGCTGGGATACGCATCTCCGCTGAGGGGCATCCAGCGGGATGTGCAGAGGCTTGATGGGCTGATTCAGCGTCTTAACGCCGCACAAGACCATCGTCAAGAAGTGATGCAGACCAAGTTGAAGGGGCTAAATCGGCGACTCGGTGCATTGAATCCGCAAGCGGTTTTGGCGCGCGGTTATGCCATCGTCACTCGTTCTCATGATCGAAAAATTATTGGGAGTGTGGCGGAGGCGAAAGAGGGTGAGGGGTTGAAAATCCGAATAAAAGATGGCGAGTTTGATGCTAAAGTTATTTAATGGAGTTTCGATGAAAAAGATGGAAGAATTGAGTTACGAAGAGGCTTTTGCTGAGTTGGAAACGATTGTGGCTACGCTCGAGAATGAGCAACGCGCGCTAGATGAATCTATGGCACTTTTTGAGCGGGGGCAGAATTTGAGTAAGCGTTGCTCACTTTTGCTCGAAGAAGCGGAGTTGAAGGTAAGGCAACTTTCGGAGGGTGCCGTAAGTGATGAATAGTCCTTTAGGTGTTTTTCAAAACCCTGTTTTTTTAAGTTCAGTAATTGCTTGGGGTTTGGCTCAAATTATCAAAGTGCCGATAGAGTATTTTCGCTCAGGAAGAATGAATTGGGCTTTATTACTCAGCGCGGGAGGGATGCCTAGCTCTCACTCTGCATTGATGGTTGGTGCGACTTATGGGGCGGGGCTATTTATCGGCTTTGATTCAGCTGTTTTCGCGGTTATTTTCCCGATTACGATGATTGTAATCTACGATGCAACCGGAGTTCGTAGGCAGGCAGGGTTTCATGCGGAGAAGATTAATCTATTGATTGGTGAATTGTTGAGCGGAGATTTTAAGGCGGAGAAGAAATTGCGCGAGGTGCTTGGGCATACACCCTTGGAAGCTCTTTTTGGCGTTTTACTTGGCTTGGTTGTAGCGCAAGCTCTATGGTTTTTATGGTAAGGAGATGGTAGGATTTGGGTCTTATTTGAGGTAGTTTTAATTTATTCAAAGGAGTAAAAAATGGAAGAATTAGTTGCATTAGTGATGAAGAAAACCGGCTTGACTGAAAAGCAAGCTGAATCTGCGGTGGAAGTTGTGCTTGGTTTTATTAAAGATAAATTGCCCGCTGTTGTCGGCGGACAAATTGACGCGCTTCTTGAAGGCAAAGGCGATCTCGGCGCAGCCGCAGATGCGCTTGGTAGCTTATTCGGTAAATAAATCTTATTCGTAAGTGCATAAAAAAAGCCTCCCATTTGGGAGGCTTTTTTTATGCGTAATTTGGTGATTTAGGGACCTACGAATTTGAGTCTATCTTGCATAATATGGAGAGTGTGTTTGTCGGCGTTCAATACACCAGTTAAGTCAAGTCCGTGACTGAACGCGGGTTGTTCGCCTTGCGCCGTGAATGCGTAGGCGTAATAATAACCAGCGGGTAACGCGAACATTTGGCTTTGGTTTCCAGCAATTTGTCCTGTGACGTAACCGCAATAGCCAGCATAGTTATCGTAGAGGTATAAGGAAACATTCACAGCACTCTTGGTTTCGTTGTATACAAGAATTTTTGTTGCTGTTCCTGTCCACTCACCCAGAGGTTTATCGCAGGGATCTTTTTCTGGCGTTGCGGAGGGAATCGGCGTATTTGTAATTGCTGGGGTAGCGGTGGGCGGAATAGGGGTGATGGTGGGTGTCTCGGTCGGCGGGACGGGGGTATTGGTTGCGGTCGGCATCGCGGTTAGCGTTTGCGCTGCCATTGTCCACGCCATCGAGATGGCTGTAGCCTGAACATCTTCGCCTGTCAACGGCGGCGGTGTTTCCTCAGTGGGGGTTCCACTACATGCACTTAGCAATAAGCCAAAGAGGGCGAGGATAAAAATTAACTTTTTCATATTTTTTTTAACTCCTGTAGAAAATTTATTTTTCAATAGTGATTTTATCTTTTTTGATGGTAATTGTAAGCCCGGATTGATGAATGCCAAAATAGGCAATTAGGGGTTCTTTGCCTACATAAACAACCGCGGTATATTGTCCTTCTGGAATTGGAAATCTGACATTGACCCAAGGGTAAAGCTCGTACTCTATGATGGGGTGATAGTTGCCAACGGTTACGCCTTGTAAAGAAATATAGGCGCGATATTTTGTATAATTTATAACCTTAACTTTATATCTCGGCACAGAATCCGGTGGTTCGCCTACGCTGATTGGCGAAGTCGGGGAGGGGTAAATGCTTGTCGCTGTTGCTTCGGGCGTTCCTGTGACCTCTGGCGTTACCGTCTCTGTTCCAGCGGGGAGCGTGCTATCGGGCGTTTCTGTTGCGCTTTCCGTAGCAGTAGCAGTAGCGGTTGCGGTTTCGGTAGGAGCAGGTTCTTCCGTCGCTGTCACCGAGAGAGTCTCTGTCGGCGGGATGGCGGTTGGCGGTTCCATGGTTGGTGTAGCGAGAGCTTCAAAAGTTTGGGCGGCTTGCGTACTGGCAAGAATATCTGCCGTAGCCACAAGATCAACTGATTCGGCCGGCGTGTCCTGCTCCGGTTTTAGAAAATCAGGCACACACGCGCTCAAACTGAGTAAAATGACAATCCAAAGAGCAAGAAGTAGAAATTTCTTCATAGCAATCTCCCTCGCAAAGGCGAATTATAGTTCGCGGTAGCTCAAAAGCTCTATCCACGAAGTCACACGAAAGTATAATCAAAAAGCTAGAGACCTAACAGTTTCATAAATCGCATTTTTTGCATCACGCAAAGACGCTAAGACGCAAAGTTTTTAAGTTTTTCTTGGCGACTTTGCGTCTTTGCGTGAGATTTAAGAAATGGTCTAAGCAAAGTGTCAGGTGGCTAGATCAAAAAGCAACAAAAATCAGTGAAATCAGTAGCAAAATTTGAAATTTTGAAACCACTCCACCGTGAAGTTTGAAAGACTCGTAATTATTTAACAACCTCTAAAAACTGGTTAATCGTATCCCGTAACATCGCTTCGGGCAATACCCCAACTTGACGATGAATCACCTTCCCATTTGCGATAAATAGCATCGTGGGGATACCCTGAACGCCATATTTTTGTGCCCACTGCGGATCATCATCGGTATTTACTTTAGCAACCAGTATTTTTCCGGTCAACTCTTTTGCTAGTTTTTTTAATACAGGCGCAACCATGCGGCAAGGCGCACACCATGGAGCCCAGAAATCAACAATTACAGGCAATGCAGATTGCAACACCGCTTTTTTAAAAGCGGCATCGGTGACATGGATAGGTGCATCAATCATAAACTTCTCCAAAGTTACTTTGCGCTTTGTTCCGGCGCAAGAATTTGATACTCAGAGTGAATTCTAGCTGTTGATTTTAGCATAGCACTAACAGAACAATATTTATCCTCCGAGAGTTGTATTGCCTGTTCAATATCCTTCCTTTTAATATCCTCTCCCCAAATAAAATAACGCACATGTACATCTGTATAAACTTTGGGATGTGTCTCGGCTCGCAAACCGCTCACCTCAACGCGCAAATCGTTAAAATTAACACGCTTTTTCTCTAATATATTCACAACATCCACGCCGCTACATCCAGCCAGTGCGGCTAAAACCATTTGCATCGGGCGAATTCCTTCCCCGCCCAACTGCGCCCTTCCGCCGCTTTCGTTCTCAGCGAGAAAAGCATTTTCCCCTTGCCAAGTGGCTTTTATATTCGTCCTTGCCATAAAAAATACCTCTAAAACCTTCAGATTCAAGGCAGTATAACATAAACGCTCATGTTATAATCCCCCGCTATGACAGATACTTTTTCTCGCTGGCGAGATGGACTCGCCAAGACCAGCAAATCCGCTTTTGGACGCGTAGCCAGCCTTTTGGGTGCTACAGAGATCACCGCAGAAACTTGGGATGATTTGGAAGCTCTGCTCATCCAAGCGGATTTGGGGATCGCGATCGCAACCGACATCATCGAAACCCTCCGAGGGTACACGCGTGATTTAGGCTTGCTTCGCTCCGATGAGCTTAAAGATGCCCTTCAAGCCGAACTCCGCTCCCGCCTCGATGAAGTCGGGGAGGTTACTCTAGCCGAATCTCCGCCCAGTGTGATTTTGCTGGTGGGAGTTAATGGCTCTGGTAAAACCACTTCCGCAGCGAAGTTGGGGGCGCGTTTTTTGTCTCAGGGCAAAAAGGTGATTTTCGGAGCCGCGGATACCTTTCGTGCCGCGGCGGTTGAGCAGCTCCAAGTTTGGGGGCAGAGATTGCAGATTGACGTTATCTCAGGTCAACCTGAGAGCGATCCGGGGGCGGTGGCGTATAACACGGTTCAAGCCGGAATCGCGCGTGGGGCAGATATCATCCTAATAGATACCGCCGGTCGCCTTCACACGCGTTTTAATCTGATGCAGGAGCTAGAGAAAGTTGAGCGTGTGGTCGGGAAAGCTCTCCCCGGCGCACCCCACGCCGTCTGGCTGGTGATGGATACAACGACCGGGCAGAATGCGCTCCAGCAGGCGCGTGCTTTTAAGGAATCTGTTGGTGTGACCGGTGTTATTTTGACTAAATTGGATTCTTCGGCGCGTGGCGGGATGGTTTTTGCCATTCGTCAGGAACTTGGTTTGCCAATCCTTTTTGCGGGTTTGGGTGAAAGAACCGAAGATTTAGAGATTTTCGACCCCGATGCTTTTATCGAGGGGATTTTAGCGGCTTTTTAGCGAAATTTTACGGAGTTTTTACCATGCAAGAAATTTTAGAGCGATTAAAAAAAGCAGAAAAATTGAGTTTACAGCTTATGGAGCGTCTTTGACTTAGTTGCAAAGGAAGAAGAACTAAAAAAGCTACAAAAAGAGACTGAAGCTGCTACATTTTGGAATAATTCCAACCATGCGCGGCGGGTAATGAAGAAGGTTAATTTATTGCAAGGGGAAACTGAATCGTGGCGAGGCTTTTCGCGACAACTTCATGATTTGCTTGAACTCGCAGAAATGGAAGATGAGAGTATTTTAGGGGAATTGGAGAGCGAAGTTGATGCGCTAGAAAAAGATTTAGATGAGCGTGCTTTTCGAGCGATGCTTTCCGGGAAATATGATACAGAAGATGCTTTGCTCGCGATTCATGCTGGCGCGGGCGGAACGGATTCGCAAGATTGGGCGGCGATGCTCCAGCGGATGTACCTTCGTTGGGCAGAGCGGCGCGGTTTTAATGTTGAAATTTTGGATTTTACGCCCGGTGAAGAGGCGGGAATCAAAAGTACGACGCTCGCAATTTCCGGAGATTATGCTTATGGCTATTTGCGCTCCGAAAAAGGGACTCATCGCCTTGTGCGGATTTCGCCATTTGACTCGGCGAATCGCCGACATACATCCTTTGCTTTAGTCGAAATTTTGCCCCAAATTAATGATGATAATAGCGGTATTGTGATTAACCCAAAAGATTTGCGTGTGGATGTTTATAAATCATCCGGTGCAGGCGGGCAAAGCGTGCAGAAAAACTCAACCGCGGTGCGAATGACGCACCTCCCAACTGGGATTGTGGTTACATGTCAAAATGAACGCTCTCAACTTCAGAATCGAGAAAATGCACTGAAAGTTTTGCGAGCGCGTTTACTTGAGTTAAAAGCCGCTGAGCAAAAAGAAGAACTGGATGATTTGCGCGGCGAATACACCAAAGCAGAGTGGGGTAGCCAAATCCGTTCTTATGTTTTGCATCCCTATCAAATGGTCAAAGATCATCGAAGCGACTTTGAAATGGGGAATACTCAAGCGGTTTTAGACGGCGACTTGGATGCTTTGATGGAAGCCTATTTGAAGATGGCTTCGAGGAAGTAGTTTGTCCGTAGATTGTTAAAACAAAAAAGCCCTCATAACGAGGGCTTTTTATTTTATCAGGGGGGAAATTTCTACTTACGTTGTTCTAGGGTGCGGGAGAGAAGTTCTTCTTGTATTTCGTTGCTTTCAGGTTTCTTTTCTGCTTTTGCTTTCGATTTCTTGGATGAATCGGCTCGGTCTAAAGCTGCTTGCCACGCCATTTCCATTGCGGTATGTTGCGGCACTTTAGGTTCGTCATTGAATTCAGCCATCATTGCGGCAACGCTTCTCCCGCTACGTTTTTTACCACCACGTCCGCCGCGTTTTGGTTTATTTGCGCTTTCTGCGGGTTCGGGGAGGGTTGCTTTCATACTCAAGCGGATTTGTTTCTTGCGGCGATTGACTTCAAGAATCATCACGTCTACTTCATCGCCAACTTTGACGATTTGTGAAGGATTCTTGATATAACCATGTGCGATTTCACTAACATGCACCAAACCAGGGCGTTCTGCACCAATATCAACGAATGCGCCATAAGTTTCCAGTCGTTCGACTTTACCCTTAATGGTCATTTCTGGTTTCATTTCACGCCATTCTAAAGCCAAAGGTTCAATCATTGTCAATTCAATGCGATCCTTTTTAGCGCGACGTACCCACATTTCTACTTCTTGCCCGATTTGAACAGCATCTTCCACTTTGGTTAGATGCTCTTTCTGTAATTGAGAGATATGAATTACACCAGGGAGTTGTTTGGGTCCAAGATCAACAATTGCGCCACCAATAGTGATTTTGGTAATCGTTCCTTTTATTTTTGTTTTTGGTTCCAACGCGTTGGCTTGCGTTTTCTCATTTTCAGCCATAAGCCTACTCCTTTTCCTCTATCTATAAGTTTACCGACCCGTGATTATACTCGCTTTTCGAATAGCGTCAACGAAAAAAGAAAGGCAATCTTGGGCTTTAAGGAGAGAGGTTCTTTTATTTGCATATCTGTTAGCTTTATCTTATCTGGTAGAGCCGCACTTAACCGTGGAATCCCAAAAGAACCGCCAAGACGCAGAGAGAGCCAAGTTTTTTAAGATTTACGACCAATAAAAATGACATTTTATCCCTGTTGTGCACGTTTTAGTTGATGCCCTCTTTATTTTTCTTGTTTTTTCTCCAAAAACTCCGCGTCTTGGCGGTTAAAATACTTTTTCACGGTTAAGTGCCGTGATACCTC
>JAOZOM010000437.1 GCA_029933275.1 Anaerolineales bacterium
GCCTCCCGCGCGGCTTGCAAGCTGAAATCCACGCGTGCCGCGCCCGCAAATCCCGCAGAAATCGCATGAGCAAAGAGATGTCCGGCTTCATCAAAAAACGATTCTCGCATTCCAATCACATGGGGAACGCCCGCACGGTGTGTTTTTTGCATCAAGCCATCGTTGAGCGCACCGGAAACCGCCTTTCCGCTTTCGCAAGAGGCTAAAACCGCCGCCTGCACGCTGGTTTCAGTGAAAGATTGGGCAATCGCCTCATCTCGAACGGACTTGCTTTTGCCGTGCTTATCTTCAAAAAGGAAAGTGCCGTAGGGAGCTTCTCCGCTATGCGGCTCGTGATGAAAATGCCCGTGTCCGCTCAAGAAAACGAGATGCGGCGCAAATTTTTTGAGCAATTGCTGAAAGGTGGAAAAACGCCCGTCATCCGGCATCATCAAATCTACCTGTCCTTTGGCAATCCAGGGGAGCAACGCCTCTTGCATCTGCACCTGCTCTTCTTCCACGTTCAAACGCTCCGTTTCGGGATCTAAATCATCGGGGAGGGAAGTAAAAAGCAGAATTCGCAAAGGTCCCTTTTCAAGCGAGGGCGGGGATGGCGGGGAAATTTCGATGCGGCGCGATAAAGTGAAGTGCGGATTTCTGCCTAAAAAGCCATAATCGGGATGATAGAGACTCTCCCAGGGAAGTGCCTGAATTTCCCCCGATTCACTTTCGATGATGATTGGCAGAATATCCGCATCGCCCTTAACCTGAGCTTGGTCGAGGTGGTCAGCTAGGTGGAGGGCATCGAAGAGCTTTCTGCCGATGTTTTTCAGAGCCTGATCGGTAATTTCGGTCGGCTCAAAGGCATATTTCAATTCTAGTTGCTGTCTCAATCTCCGCAATTCGTGAAAATTCGGGAGCGTATCATCCGGGCGAAGGATAAGCGGAGGGGCATAAGTAGGTTGAGGCATTTTAAATCTCAAAACTCGTTAGTTTCTAGGGTTTCCGGCAAGTCATAACTAATCACTGTTTTCTTGCCAGAAGAAGCGGAACGCATCACAATTTTCTTCTCTTTACGGTAGGGCGCAAAATCTACAACTGCCTCTGCGCCACAGTGCGGACAGGTGACTTTCAATTTCTTCTCTGCATCTACTTCTTCGTAGTGTGAGTATGTTTTTTTGCACTTCCAACAACGTAAAGTCAGTCTTTTGTAAATCATCACCTTTGCCATTTTTTCTCCTCTTTAATTTAAACACGAAGGACACAAGGGGACTCAAAGTTTTTTTCTTCGTGCTTCTTTGAGACCTTTGTGTTTAACCAGTTTACCCAATCGTAAAAACCGCGCTGACAATCCCTGCGAAAAAGAATAAGCTGGA
>JAOZOM010000438.1 GCA_029933275.1 Anaerolineales bacterium
CTCATCGCCGATGAACCCACCACAGCTCTCGATGTCACCATCCAAGCCCAAATTGTCGATTTGGTCAAAAAACTCCAAGCCGAACTCGGCATGGCAATTATGTGGATTACCCACGACCTCGGCGTAGTCGCAGAAATGGCAGACCGCATCAACGTCATGTACGCGGGTGCGATCATCGAATCGGGTAACGTCCGCAATATCTACAAAAAGACGATGCACCCCTACACAATGGGCTTGCTCGGCTCCCTTCCCCGCCTAGACGAAGAACCCGGAGCCGAACTCGTCTCCGTCCCCGGACTTCCCCCCGATCTCCTCGCTCTCCCCGAAGGATGCGCTTTTGCCGCGCGTTGTGGCTATCGCACCGAAAAATGCCTCGCAGAAAAACCGCCCCTCGTAGAAATTGAAGGCAGAGAACATGCCGTAGCCTGCTGGCATTGGGAAGAAATTGCAGAGAGGAAAAGCAAATGACCTCAGAAAAAACACCCCTCGTCCAAGTTCGCCACCTGAAAAAATACTTCCCCATCACGGGCGGCTTCTTCCAAACCACACTTGGCAATGTAAAAGCCGTAGATGATGTTAGTTTCGATATCTATCGCGGTGAAACGCTCGGCTTAGTCGGCGAAACCGGTTGCGGAAAAACCACCGTAGGACGTACTATGATGCGCCTCTATGAACCCACCGAAGGCGAAATCATCTTTGAAGGCACAGACCTCGCCACGCTTGGCGAAAAAGCACTCCGTCAAGCCCGTAGCCAAATGCAGATGATTTTCCAAGACCCCTACGCCTCGCTTAACCCGCGTATGACGGTCGGTTCAATCGTTGGTGCGCCTCTCGATGTGCATAGCAAAATGAGCAAAAAAGAAAAATATGACCGCATCCAAGATTTGCTCGACATTGTTGGTCTCAACCCCGATTTCGTCAATCGCTATCCACATGAATTTTCCGGCGGGCAACGTCAGCGCATCGGAATCGCCCGCGCCCTCGCCCTAGAACCGCATCTCATCGTCTGCGATGAGCCGATTTCCTCCCTCGATGTTTCCATTCAGGCGCAGGTCGTCAATTTGCTCGAAAAACTGCAAAAAGAACTCGGTCTCACCTACCTCTTCATCGCCCACGACCTCAGCATGGTACGCCATATCAGCGACCGCATGGCAGTCATGTATCTCGGCAAAATCATGGAACTCGCCGATCGGGACGAAATTTACCTTAACTCACAACATCCCTACACCCAAGCCCTCATGTCCGCCGTCCCCATCCCCGACCCCGATCTTGCCGCCGCGCATCACCGCATCATCCTCGATGGCGACATCCCCAACCCCAAAAATCCGCCCAAAGGATGCAATTTCAACAC
>JAOZOM010000439.1 GCA_029933275.1 Anaerolineales bacterium
GGATACATCACTTCGGAAGTCGGAGTCCAGAGGAGGGCGGCACCGGCTTCGGCGAGGAGGGCTGCATCTCGCTCGAGGTCGCGAGGATAGGCATCGAGGTCGTCTGTGGGGGCAAACTGTGTTGGGTTAACAAAAATGCTCACCACAACGGAGGCAACTTCACTGCACGCGCGTTTTACTAGAGAAATATGTCCCTCGTGCAGATATCCCATTGTCGGCACAAATCCGATTGGTTTTGGCAACGCGGCACAGGCATCCCGCAAATCTTGAATGGTCGTTATTTGTTTTAGAATATTCATGCTAAAGTCCTTATTGACAGGTTTTTTCCCTATGTTACACTATAAACATCAACTTAACATTATAGGAGAAAAATATGGCTTTTTCAAAAGTAAATTCCAAAGGTACTACTTATTACCTGCACGCCAACGAGCGCGAGACGAAGGCGGGGAAAAAATACAAAATGTACTTTTTTGCTCGTGATGTCCGCCCCGAGAAGGAAATAAATGAGCTTCCCGCTGGCTACGAAATTATCGAGATGAAAACGGGCTTGCCCGCTTTGAAGAAACTGAAATAGTTCAAACAAAAATGCTTATGTTGAAAGACATGAGCATTTTTTTGTTAAAATATTTAGGAGGAAGATATGCCCGGGTTAAATCGTGTTCAGTTAATTGGTCGTTTAGGAAAAGACCCCGATGCTCGCTTTACGCCGAGCGGGAAAAAGGTGGTCAAGTTCAGTTTGGCTGTTTCCAACCGCTGGAAGAAAGAGGGTGCGGTAAAGGAATATACCGAATGGGTCAATATCGAGGCTTGGGAACGAATCGGCGAGATTTGCCACGAGTATTTGCATAAGGGGAGCTTGGTCTATATCGAGGGGCGGTTGAAGACCGATAAATATCAGGATGAGAGCAATACCACCCGCTATTTTACGAAGGTCGTTGTTCAGCAGATGCAGATGCTTGACCGTAAAACTGATGCGGATAAAATGGTTGAGGAGATGCCCGCTGAGTATGAGGTATAGAATTTCTTTGATAGATAAGTCTACTGCAAAAACTACCTCACCACGAAGAGTACAATGTTCACAAAGAAAAACTTTTAAAATGAGAGTAAAAAAAAGAATTTGTACTCGAAATGACAAGTTTTTGGCATTTCAATATAACGTCTTAAATCGTAAAATCTTACTGAAATTTGCCCCTCAGTCCCTCCCAATGCCAAAAGCGTGGATTTTTTGGGGAAAAAGTCGCCCCTCCCCTAAATATCAAGTGTGCGTAAAAAAAGAGCGGATTGGTTCAAACCGATCCGCTCTTTTCGTTTAAATCTAGAGATCTGACAGTTTCATAAATCGCATTTTTT
>JAOZOM010000440.1 GCA_029933275.1 Anaerolineales bacterium
TCTCCTGAATCGTCTAGCTCAAAATCATCTTCGTCTTCTGCAAAATCATGATATTTTTTAGGGGCAAGAGGCTTAGGGGGAAAATTACCTGTCCGAATGCCGTGTCGAAACAATGCGGCACGACTCTTGCGAATTTCTTTTTGGGGAATGTTTTTGGTGTGGTCAAGCCAAGTTGAAACAAGGTGAGGGTTTTTATGATAGGCTTTTTCGATTTCAACAAGAGAATCTGCCCAACCGATTTCTTGGAGCCTGCTTTTGATATCATCAGAAAGTTCAAGTTTTTTCTTTTTTAATTCTTCATCAACATCAACAGAGACTTTTTCCTTTTTGATTTTTCTCGCACAAGTTGTTGTTGGTGTTTTAAAAGAGTGTTTTTTGGAAGTGTCTTTTAAAGTGTATGCCTTGCTTGTTCGCGCTCTTTTTACTCCATCGACCTCATACATAGCTCCATTGGTATCATCTTTAGCTCCATCTGCTTCCTTGATAGCATCAACAAAAGTATTGCCACAGCCCTCCCTTTTAGTGCCATTGACCTTTTGGATATCATCTGTGCTTTTGTCTAAATACTCTCCTTTAGAATTCGCGGATATGCCTTTTAGAAGCAGGTTGTATTTCCGAAACGAAACCCCTGCTTCAAATTTATCTTGCCAAACCACTAGCCCAAGATCAACGGCTTCATTTAGAGCGCGATGGATTGCCGATACGTCAAACCCAGTCCCTTTGTCGTATCGGTTACCATTTTCATATCGTCTCCCATTAGCGATTTCTTCAGCTGTTATCCAGATACCATCTGGGTTTTGATATCCCCATGTGTGGCGGAACAGGTACTCCATGGTGAGAATTGTCGCGGCACTCTTGATTGTGCGAGCAATTGGAATCCACGATTTTGGAACTTTAAAGTAGTTTTTTTTAGGGGAATCAAATCCACAGAAAGATTCATCAAGATTATCTTTATCGGGTTGTACCTTCATATGTGGGTTATAGGTGCGCAACTTGCGGGCTTTATCATTGGTATCTTGTTCAATATCTAGCAAACCAGCTTTTTCCAGAAAGTCACCTGCGCGCCGAACAGCACTTTTTGAAATTCCAGTCCCTTGGTCAAGGCGCTTATCTTTTCTTATCCGTCGTCCATTGCGTATCTCATCTGCGGATAATTGAACTGAACCATTGAAACGTCCTGCTCCCCAGGTGTGAATAAGGATGTATTCCAACATTTTAAGAAGGGCGGCGAATCGAGTCCCGTATTCTTGGCGGATGCGAATCCAAATATCAAACCAATTATTTGGAAGGCGGTAATAGTTCTCTTTTGGCTCAGAAAAGCCATCGAAAATGGGAGAATTAGACAT
>JAOZOM010000441.1 GCA_029933275.1 Anaerolineales bacterium
GCCCAATCAGCCCGCCCGTGCAGGATTCTGCAAAGACGACTTTTTGCCCGCGTTCTGTGAGAATTTGGGCGATTGATAGTTCGAGAGTTTGTGTTTTCATAGGGTTATTATAAAACAAAAGCCTCTCACTAATTAGGGGAGAGGCTTTTTGTTGAAATATTTGGTTTAGTAAATGCCTTGTTGAATTTCACTGACAACATTGCCGAGCAACGGTCCCGTAACAAGAGCCGCTAAAACAATACAGCAACAAATGAAGACAGCAAAAAGAATACCCGGCAATAAAATCGCACCAATCGCTTTACCGGTGTCTATTTTATTGACCGCTTTCACAGCAAAAATATCCAAGACAAAGACATAGATGCTCAAACCGAAGCTGGCTAATCCGGTCAGAATCCCAACAAAAGGAATTGCGCCTAAAAGAGCTAATACCGCAGAAATAGCCGAAGAAGGGACGGCTATAGCGGAAAAAGCATAGGCTAATTTATCGAAAGACCCCGTACCACCAAAAAGTTTGGCACTCCAAAGGGTAAGAGCAACTCCAATGGCAAAAAACACGATCCCGATAATCGCAAAAATCGGTGTGCCGCAAATTATCGTGCCAAAGCCAATTGAAGAGGGCAAACTCATCGGAATTTCTCGTGCAAATTCCGGGGGCAAAATATCGCGTAAGCCACCTAACCCTTTCATATTGAAAGATTGAGCAATTAAGCTGGAAAAAGAAGAAAGTAGCGATGCTAAGAATATCCACAAAAAGGCTTTGCCCGTTGTTGCGCCGCGTTGGGAGATAATTTCTACGAAGGTATTCTCATTCGGTTTTGTGAACGCGGCAATCCATGTTTCAAGCATGGTCATTTCGCCTTTCTCTTCAAAAACAGGTTCTTGGTCAATAAATTCTGGTATTTCGGACATAATTTAATCTCCTCAGAAAAGTGGTGGATAGTTGTATTCCTTATTGTAGGGGACAAGAGGGGAAAGTCAAGTGTGGATTTCTCTCAAAGAAAATTACGCAAGATACAAATGTATTGTAATTGGTCACACTCCCCCCCTAAAATATCGCTCCCGCCGCCGTCCTCGGCGGCGTTCTTCTCATAAACCGCCGCTGGGGACAGCGGCTAGAGCAGAGGGGAGTGACCAATTACAATGTATTCGTACTATTCATCCGAGTTTTGGACAACCAAAATCCAATTCAAAAGTTGGAAGAGTTTCTCGTTTTCAGACATAAATATCTCCTAATTATAAGCCAGCCTCGTCTCCTCATCCGCCATCGTTGGGGCGAGAAGCGGTTGCCAAGATTCATCTTCCCATGTGCCTAATTTGGTGTGCATATCAAGATATTTCT
>JAOZOM010000442.1 GCA_029933275.1 Anaerolineales bacterium
CAATTGGCACGGCGCATGGTGTTTATAAGACGAAAAACCCCAAAGTGGATTTTGCCCGCATGGGTGAAATTAACCAGATTTTGAACGGAAATGGGATTAAAACACCTTTGGTCGTGCATGGCGGGACTGGCTTGAGCAAAGAATATGCCGTCAAATTGGTTGAGATGGGTGGCGCAAAATTCAATGTCTCGACCGAATTGAAACATTCTATGCTTGACGCTGTTTATGCTTATATTTCAGAACATCGTGATGAATATAATCCCGGTAAAGTCGATATTGCCATCAATGCGGCTATTCGGCAAACCGTTGGACGCTGGATTGATATTTTAGGCAGTGCGAATAAAGCGTAAAACGTAAAATGTGAAGCGTGATTTTCGTTTTACGTTTCACGCTTCACGAGTTTCTTGATTATTTAACTAAAATTACAACTGGAGAATTGAAAATGACTAAAGAAGTAAGCGAGTATTTTGTTCCATGGATTAAAGGGATTTCGATGTACGTTTCCCCTCATATCGAATTGGCTTGGAAGGAACCTGAATTGCATCGAATGATGTCGAATGAGAACCCGAATGAGCCTTCTGAAAAGGTGCAGGAGGCGATTCGAAAATATAGCAAAATGGCGAATCGCTATCCTGAACAAGGCATGGCGGTGCGTACAAAATTAGCTGAAATTAATGGGCTGGATGGTGCTGAAAATGTGATTATCGGCAATGGTTCGAGCGAAGTTTTTGATAATATCTTCCGCTCTTTCCTTGAAGTTGGCGATGAAGTGATTCAGCATACTCCTTGCTTCGGTATTTACAAATTACGTTGCAATATCCTCGGCGGGAAACTTGTTTCTGTTCCGATGATTTATGAAGACAACGATTTGAAATTTGATGTTGATTCTGTTTTGGCCGCAATTACCGACAAAACTAAAATCATTGTTATCGCTAACCCCAATAATCCTTCTGGTAATTTCATGGCAAAAGAAGATTTTGTCAAAGTTGCAGAAACAGGGATTCCCTTCATCATTGATGAGGCATATATTGAGTATTCTGGGCTTGAAAAATCGCTTGTTGGCATGGTCAAGAAGTATAAAAATGTGCTTATCACACGCACTTTCTCTAAAGCCTATGGTTTAGCTGGAATGCGATTCGGCTACGCACTCGGCGATGCGGATGTCATTGCTCAAATCTCCGCCGCATTGCTCCCGTGGAATGTTGGCACAATTACAATGTGGGCGGCTCTGGCTGCGCTGGAAGATGTTGATGGGCTGAATGAACGCATTGACTTTAATAATAGCGAAGTTGCTTATATTGAAGAGGCTCTTAGCGTTATCCCCGGCTTTA
>JAOZOM010000129.1 GCA_029933275.1 Anaerolineales bacterium
CAAAACACATTAGAATAACGCAACGCCTCGTCAAAGGAGTTCCTCTTGCCCACAGAAAAACCTTCCTCCCTACGTTTGCTCATCGCCATCAGCATCGCTATTCTCGCGGTATCCACCTCCTCTGTTTTCATTCGCTTCGCCCAAGAAGAAGCCCCCTCGCTGGTGATTGCCGCGTCCCGCCTTTTACTGGCAAGCCTTTTTCTCGCGCCGCCCGCCCTGCTCAAACACCGTGCGGAACTCCGCAAACTCACCCGCCAAGAACTCCTGCTCGGTCTCCTCTCCGGCATTTTTCTCGCGGTCCATTTCGCCACATGGATCACCTCCCTCGAATACACCACCGTCACCAACTCAGTCGTCCTCGTCAGCACCTCCCCGCTTTGGGTTGCGTTACTTGCGCCGATTTTTCTCAAAGAGAAACTCACCAAAACCGTGATAATCGGGATGATTCTGACTCTTATCGGCGGGACAATTATTGGATTAAGCAACAACTGCGCGTGGGATGCAGGAATCAGCTGCTCGTTTCGCTCCGGATTTGGGCAGGCTGAGGCGTTAAAAGGCAATTTTCTGGCGTTAGCTGGGGCGTGGGCAATCGCGGGCTATTTGATGATTGGCAGAAAGCTACGCGCCAAAATGTCGCTTATCCCCTATATCTTCCTCGTCTACGGGATGGCAGCAATTGTCATGCTCATCATTTTATTCGTTTCCGGGCAAACGCTATTCGGCTATTCCCCGATGACTTATCTCTGGCTACTTCTCATCGCTATTTTCCCCCAGCTTATCGGACATTCGACATATAACTGGGCGTTGCGCTATCTCCCCGTCGCGCTCGTGGCAGTCGTCACCCTCGGCGAACCAATTGGCTCCAGCATCTTGGCTTTTGTGATATTAAAAGAAATCCCCACCATCTTGCAAATCATCGGCGGGATACTAATCTTAGCAGGAATTTATGTGACTTCGAGAAAAGAATAGAAAACGCTCCAGTTCTATAAACGTCCCGAGTTTTCATTCAAAGCTCTCAGCTTCGCCATTAGCTCCTCTCCCAACATCTCTCCCCTCATTCGCCAAGACCAATTTCCCGCGGCGTGACCGGGGTAGTTCATCCGCGCTTCGTTGCCGAGACTGAGTAAATCCTGCATCGGGGCAAGGACGAGGGCGGCGTGAGAATGCCAGAGTGCGCGGATGAGATCCCAAGCAATGTCGCTACCATCCACACTGAGATAGCGGCGAGCAAAATCCCGCTCTTGCTCGGAGGCGGAATCATACCAGCCGCGCGCGGTATCGTTATCATGCGTCCCCGTGTAGGCGACACAATTTTCGGGATAATGATGCGGCAGGAAGGGATTACTCTCATCCGAAAAACCAAATTGCAAAATTTTCATCCCCGGCAAGTTGAACTGGTCACGTAGCTCGAAAACATCCGGCGTAATTTCGCCCAAATCTTCGGCGATGATGGGCAAATCGCCTAATGCCACTCGAAGGGCGTTAAAAAGCTCGGCTCCGGGACCGGGCATCCAGCGTCCATGCTCTGCGGTGAGATTTTTTGCCGGAACTTCCCAATAGCCCGCAAAGCCGCGGAAATGGTCGAGACGAACAATATCCACCATCTTCAATATAGCGCGTAAGCGTTTAATCCACCACGCGTAATCTGTTTTTTTATGCTGCTTCCAATCGTAAAGCGGATTTCCCCAAAGTTGCCCCGTTTTAGAGAAATAATCGGGCGGGACTCCCGCAACCACTGTCGGGAGCTTTTTCTCGTCGAGAAAAAAGAGTTCAGGATTCGCCCAAAGATCTGCACTGTCGTAAGAAACGAAAATGGGAATATCGCCGATCATTTGGATTTTTTTCTTTTTTGCATATGCACGAAGTGAATCCCACTGACGGAAAAAGAGGTATTGATAAAAAGAAAAACGCTCAATCCCCACTTTAAGCTCTTTTTTTGCATTCGCCAAAACGGATTTCTCACGATTGCGTAAATCTGCATCCCAAGCCGACCATGAACCGCCCCCATTTGCCTCTTTCAGAGCCATGAAGAGGGCATAATCTTCGAGCCAATCGCTGTTTTTCTCACAGAAAATGTTGAAGTCGCGGCGAGCAAGTTTCGGGTCACGCGTGAAGCGAATAAAAGCTCTTTCGAGGAGATTCAGCTTCCAGCCGATGATACGCCCATAATCCACAAAATCGTCGTTAAAGTCCAAATCTTCCATCAAATCGTTAGGATGGAGGAGGTCATCTTCGAGTAATAAATCGGGGCTGATGAGGTAGGGGTTTCCCGCAAAGGTTGAAAAAGATTGGTAGGGAGAATCGCCAAAACCAGTGGGACCGAGCGGAAGGGTCTGCCAGAGTTGACATCCAGAATCGTGCAGAAAATCGACAAAATCGTAAGCCGATTTGCCAAAATCACCGATGCCGTAACGATTGGGAAGACTGGTGGGATGGAGGAGAATGCCGGAACTGCGGGAAAGGTTCATAGGGTAAAAAAACCGCGGATTGTGCAGATTTTCGCCGATTTTGTTCAATCTGCATAATCTGCCAAATCTGCGGATCACTTTCGAACTATTTTCTAAAGGGATTGATATAACGCCGCATATTTTTTGGCTGAATTTTTCCACGAAAAATCTTCTGCCATCGCGTTGCGTTGTAAACTATGCCAATAATCTTGGTTTACGTAAGCTGCAAGAGCTTCACGAATAGCAACGGAGAGGGATTTCACGTTTTCCTTTTCAAAAACGAAACCCGTTTCGCCATGTCTAACCGTATCTTTTAATCCGCCGGTGTTACGCACAATCGGGATGCAACCGTAGCGCATCGCAATCATTTGCGAAAGCCCGCAAGGTTCGTAACGAGAAGGCATTAGGAAAATATCGCTGCCCGCATAGATTTTGCGCGCCAGCCTGTCATCGTAGCGGATTTCTACTTTCACGCGTTCGGGCATTTTTTTCTCTAGGCGTTTTGCCTGTTTTTCAAGAAGAGAATCGCCCGTGCCTAAAATGACTGCCTGCCACGGGAATTTTCTCTTAAGTTTGGAGAGCGCATCTAATGCGAGGTCAATTCCCTTCTGGTTTGTCATTCGGGAAACAATTCCAAAAATCGGAGCAGAAGAATCAATTTCTAATCCCATCATTTGCTGGAGGGCGGCTTTATTCCACGAACGTTCTTTCAAATTCTCAGAGGAATAATTATTCGGGATTGCAGAATCCTTTTGCGGATCAAAACTCTCTGCGTCAATACCGTTAATAATCCCTGTTAACGTATCTTTGTGAATCGTCAAGAAATTTTCTAGCCCAGCACCCTGTGCCGATGTTAGCATTTCTTTCGCATAAGTTGGCGAGACAGCAACGTTTTTCTTCGATGCCCAAATCCCCAACGGCAAAGGAAGCGTATGCGCCCATTCGGGCAAATCGGTTTGCGTTAACGGCAACCCATAAGCTGCCAAACGTCCTGTGAGATGAGGTCCTAAAAAGGGTAAATTATGAATCGTCAAAAGCGATTTCGTTCCGGACATTTCCCCGTCCCAATGTTTAATTTGCAAAGCATAAGCAGCCAAAGCTGTATGCCAGTCATTCACATGGACAATATCAGGTTGCCAATCAAGATGTTTCGTCATTTCCAGAGCCGCGAGAGAAAAGAAGGTATACTTTTCCCCGTCTAAAGCGGCATTTGAAGAATAGACCGATGCACTGGTTGTAATCGGCTCGCCAGATACAAAATAAACAGGCATATCGCCCGAATGAGATGCGAAAATCTGTGCGTTGACCTCTCTTCCCGCGCGCGCTATCCCAAAACTAGCGATAGGTCGCAAAGTCGCCGCATCCGTGCGGATGACCATGTGCAATGGGATCGCCAAACGCACATCCAATTTAACGCCGCCCGTATCTTCTTCAGAGAGCGCACGCAACGCACGCGGCAACGCCCCAGCGACATCCGCAAGCCCTCCAATTTTTACGAAGGGTGCGGCTTCTGCCGCAAGAAAAAGAACCTTAAGTGTTTTAGACATAGCCCTTATTTTACTATGAAAAATTTAAATCTGCCCTCAGTTTCTAAAAGAAACATAGCAATTCAGATAACAAACGCTGCCGAACGCGCCATCCGACAAGGACACCCGTGGCTCTTTGAAAATGGGATTACCAAAGAAAGTCATCGCGGCAAAGCAGGAGATTTAGCCGTTATTTTTGATAAAAAAAGACGCTTTCTTGGGATTGGACTATACGACCCCGCCTCAACGATTCGCGTCCGCATCTTACGTGTCCTGAAGCCAGCTACCATTGATGAGCATTTCTTCACAAAAAAACTGGATACCGCTAAAAAGCGGCGCATCCCTCTGCTGAATACCGTCACAAATGGCTACCGCCTCCTCCACGGCGAAAACGACGGGATGCCCGGTCTCATCATCGACCGCTACGCCGATACCGCCGTCATCAAACTCTATACCCCTGCTTGGATTCCGCATCTGCAAAATGTAATCGCAGCATTAGCTCAAGTCTCCCCCACCGAAAGAATCATTCTCCGCCTAAACGACAGACTCAAAGAAAATAGCTACGGTCTCTACGACGGAATGATTCTCGTTGGAAAAGAAATAATCCCCCCATTAATCTTCTCCGAAAACGGACTACGCTTTGAAGTAGACCCTATCCGCGGGCAAAAAACGGGATTTTTCCTCGACCAACGCGAAAACCGTGCCAGAGTAGAGAAGTTAGCCAAAGGCAAACGCGTCCTAAACATTTTCTCCTACACGGGCGGATTCTCGGTCTATGCAGCACGCGGCGGAGCGAAAAAAGTAATCAACCTAGATGCCAGCAAACCGGCGATTGATGCCGCGAAGAGAAATTTCGCGCTTAATTTTGAAAATGTAGAACTTCACGAAGGCATCATTGGTGATGCTTTTGAAATCATGGCAAAAATGCGAAAAGAAAATCGCCTTTTTGAGATGGTGATTATTGATCCGCCCTCTTTTGCTCATAAAGAATCTCAAATTGAGGGCGCAATCCATGCCTATAAGAAACTGACGCGGCTCGGATTAGGCATCCTCGCCCCCAAAGGGATCCTCGTCCAAGCCTCCTGCTCCAGCCGCGTGGACAGTGAGCTATTTTTCAACTCAGTCAATGTCGCCGCTCGTCAGATTGGACGTTCGTTAAAAGAAATCGAGCGCAGTGGACATGCGCTCGACCATCCAATTGGCTTTCCTGAGGGGGAATATCTGAAGTGTTTATTTGCGGTTGCTAATT
>JAOZOM010000130.1 GCA_029933275.1 Anaerolineales bacterium
AATAAAGTTCTTGGCGTTATAATGCCTGCATAGGAGAAAAATATGTCTGATTTGGACCGCCGCGCGGAAGAAGCGCGAATTCGTGAAGAAAATCGCCTCCCACCGGGGCAATCGCTGACGCTTAAATTTCCCGTTTTGCATGTGGGACCAGTCCCGCCTTTTACGCCTGCAACTTGGGATTTTCGGATTTGGGGCGAGGTTGAAGAGGAGAAAAGTTGGACGTGGGATGAGTTTCAGTATTTGCCGCGCACGCAGATTTTAATGGATATTCATTGCGTGACGACTTGGAGTAAAGCCGATACGCTTTGGGAAGGTGTTTCACTTAAAGCGATGCTTGATGCTGAATTGATTAAACTTAAGCCCAATGTGACACATGTGATGCAACACGCAGAATATGGATACACAACTAATCTCCCGCTTGACGTTGTTTTGCAAGAGAGTTTTTTGCTTGCCACACATTTTGATGGGAAACCGCTTACGCCAGAGCATGGCTATCCCCTGCGCGGGGTCGTTGGGCATATTCCGGCAAAAGCGGGGGAGTTGGAATCTCCCTATTTTTGGAAAGGGGCAAAATGGTTGCGTTCGCTTGAATTTATGAACGCGGATCGACTTGGGTATTGGGAGCGGGGCGCGTATCATAATCGAGCAGATGTGTGGAAAGAGGAGCGGTTTAGATAACAAAAAAAATGGGTTGCAAACGCAACCCATTTCTCATTAGTTAACCAACCGACCAAAAGACCACCTGACTAGAAGACCAGTCTAATAGCGCAATAACCCGCCAATTTCAGCTTTCTCCATTTCGGGGTTATCGCGGATGATTTCAACCACGCCGCCAGAGAGCATGACTTGACGAAGAGCCAGTTCTACCGCATCGGGGATTTCGACAAAGTTCTCGCCGCAGAAGGGACAGGAATCTAGTTTTTCGGCGGAGAGGTGTTCACAGCCCTCGCATTTATAGCCGGGGGCGTGGTAATTTTCGTCAACAAGGAGGGTTTGGATGCGCCCCTCATGAGCCGCGCGGAGCGTATCGCGCAAGCCTAACACGCCATCGCTGTGTTTCGCCACCGCGGTGATCATTTGCCGAACGAGTCCCGCCTCCCGTTTTGCCTCAGCCGCCGCACCGACTTTAATCGCCTCATCCAAAATTTCCTGCTGATTTGCGGTCATCCCCAAAGAAAGCGTGCCAACGATGAGACTTTGCCAAGTTTTCGGCAATTTGTTTTGAAACTGTGCCACGTTTTCCTCTGTCCCGCCAATCAGGATGCGGCGCACTTTTTTCTCACCGAAAAAGCGTATCGCAAATTCGGCGGATTCTTTTAGGTTGCGTTTGACCATATTTCGGCTACTTTGCACGCCGCGCACTTTATGGACTTCTTCGCCGAGTACGCCTTCTTGTTCAATAAGTTGCCCCATGTGGAAGTAGAAAAGGCGCGCACCTTGTTGATCGACTAAAACGACACCGTACGCGCCGTAAGCATCGAGGATATTTGCAAGCGGACGTACATAGGGGTTGTTTCCGATATGGACGCGGCTATGCACAGGGACAGAGAGCGGGTAGGCGCGGAAATAATCCTCTGCCTCGCAAGAGAAAAGAGCCAGACTGCGCCCTTCTCTAGGAAATTCATATTCGATATAACGGGTCATTACCTCCTCATCGGAGGGCATTTCAATCCCCTTTAGCATGGAGCGCAAGGTCAATTTATAGGCATCGGGTGTCTTATCTGTGTTGAGGTAGACACTAAGAATGGGATTTGGGCTTTTATAATCCAATAGTTCGTTTATAGCCTTATCGCTTAACATATTGACTCCTTTTAGTTGTTTTCTTTAATTAATCGCTTTATTTGAGTAGTCTCCTTATCTACTCTTCTACAAATGCTTACTAATCTACTGTTTTAGGGTCTTTTCCCAAGTGTCATTTCAAGATTTATTCTTTCGCCATCTCGGAGAATTGTTAAGGTGGTTGTGTCTCCTGGAGCTTTGTTGTTGATGAGGTATTTTAGCAAATCGTCAAATTGTTTTATCTCTATCCCGTCAATCCCGATGATTAAATCTCCGCCAACGGGAATTCCCTCGGCGTTTTCGTGTGCGCCTTGTATCCCAGCTTTGTCTGCCGGACTGTTGGGGGTGACATTGGTGACATACGCGCCTGTTTGTTGCGGAAGACCAAGAGCTTCGATACTATGTAAATTCAAATCGCTGAGGGATGAAACACCCATATAAGGGTAATCGTAAACGCCATTTGCGATTAAGCCGGGTACGACACGCCGCACGATATTAATTGAAACCGCAAAACCGATTCCCGAATTGAGAGGTTCTCCTCCATTTGAGAAATTTGTGGTGCGGATGGCGCGATTGATGCCGATTACTTCGCCTTTTGCGTTGAAAAGGGGACCGCCGGAATTGCCGGGGTTAATTGCCGCATCGGTTTGGATGATGTCTCCGGCAGTGAAGAATCCGCCGCCGGGTGCGTCATTCATCGAATCTAGCGTTCGCCCAAGTGCGGAAACGATGCCTGTAGTCATCGTGCCGCTCAAGCCGAAGGGATTGCCGATGGCGATAACTGTTTGTCCAACGTGAAGCTGATCGGAATCGCCAATCGGGAGAGGATGAAGCTCCTCGGCAGGCATATCTACTTTGACGACTGCCAAGTCTGAATCCAAGTCCGTGCCGATGACTGTCCCGTAGGTTTTGTAGCCAGAGGCGAAATCCACCTCTACTTCTGTTGCTCCCTCCACAACGTGAAAATTCGTTACGATATGCCCTTGGTTATCAAAAACAAATCCGGAGCCAAGCCCGCTACTGTTTTCAGAAAAAACACGAATTGCTACAACACCGGGCAACGCAGATTCGTAAAGAGCAGACAAACTCTCGGCTTCGGGTTGGGATGAAGCAATTCCTTCAAATCCCCAATTTGCGCTACTTTGCGCTGTTGGCACAGGCGTAGCAGGTGTTTCGGCAAAACTTGTTGCCTGACAAGAGAGTACCGCTAAAACTAAAACCGTTAAAATTACTAATATTCTTTTCATTTTTTCTCCAGAAATCGAAAGGTTATTTTTGGATGAGATAAGAAAACTATTTCTTTCCTGCAATTTCTTTCAATAACTTCTTTTGTTCTTCGCTCAAGTTTTTCGGAATTTTCACTTTCACACGCACGTATAAATCGCCTTTATCTTGTGGATTACGCAATTTTGGCATCCCGCGTCCTGATAAACGAATTACCTGCTCAGGCTGCGTTCCGGCGGGAATGGTTAGCGAAAGATTTCCCTTGAGTGTTTTTACTTGTGCTTTTCCGCCCAGCAGTGCGGTAAAAACATCTATGCTGGTTTGGGTGTGAAGATCGTCTCCTTCTCGTTCAAAATTGGATTTTTTATTGACCTTGACCTTAAGATACAAATCCCCGCCGCCGGGAGCTTTGCCTTTTACGCGGATTTTCGTATTCGTTTTTGCGCCTGCCGGAATTTTGACTTGGATGCGCTTCCCTTCGCTTTCCAAAATGCGGATCGCGCCCTCATAAGCCTCTTCTAAAGAAATACTGACCGGTTGTTCGTATCGCTGACGAGACGCGCGTGGATTTTGGCTTGCTTGCGCACCCATACCGCCGCCCATCCCGAAAATCGCCTGAAAAAAATCCGACATGCCGCCGCCCATACCGCCAGCCCCGCCGAACATCCCCTCCACATCCTGATAGCGGACGCGTCTCCCCCCGCCGCGCGGAGTCCCATTTGGCGCGCCACCGGACCAATCACCCCAATTAAAGTCGCCGGGGGCACCGCGCTGTTGCCATTGCGAATAGGAAGAGCCGAGTTGATCATAACGGGCGCGTTTCTCAGGGTCACTTAAAACCTGTTGCGCTTCATTAATCTCCTTGAATTTTTCTTCGGCTGTTTTGTCATTTGGGTTCTTGTCAGGGTGATATTTCATCGCCAATTTGCGATAAGTTTTTTTGATCTCATCCTGACTTGCTTTTCGATCAACCCCTAAAATTTTGTAATAATCTTTATATTCCATTATTTTCCTATGTGAGCTTTGATTTGTGTTTTGTTTGAATTAAAAACTGTTTTTCTGTGAAGTTGCTTCTTTTTCTCATCCTAATATATTCCTATTCTACGCAATACAAGAGATGAAAGTCAAGCGTAGATTAGTAAGTCTTATAGAATTCTAATCCTGCCATGACATAAAAAAACAACCAGTTTTTTAGCTGGCTGTTTTATATTTATCAATAAGGCATCTTTGATGATGACTTATTCATCCGCATTGCGTACCATCCTAATCCACCACCGCCAAGTAACAAAAACGCGCCGACTATCCCCAATAAAGCAGATGGATTATTATCTTCCTCCACCGGCTCTTCAAGTGTAGATTTTTGGGACTGCGCCCCAAACGCGATGAACGCCCGTTCGCCCGCCACCACTTTGATCGAATAACTGAGATTGATAGTTGGGTTATAGCCATCGGGGATTGCTGCGCTGACGGTATATTTTCCTTCGGGGAGCTTTTCGCTTTCGGGGACTTCATCTGCATCAGGTGGTTTTTCGCCAAAACAAATATAGGCAGGCTCGTCTGTTGTGAGATCAATCTCATTGATAGTGTCTTGTGTTTTTGAATATCCGCCAAGCATATTGGTCACACTAATCGCACCGCCAGCCAAACCTAATTCGTTCTCTTGCCGAATCCCATCCCCGTTAATATCTTCAAAGAGCAATACACAAATTTCCGTTGTCCCTGCCGCGGGTGTGGGCGTAGGCAAAACTTGTGTCGGTGTGGGGGATGGTCCCGCAGTAGAGGTTGGTGCGTTAGCGGGACCGCCAACGCCGATCATCACCTGCTGACCGGGAATAACGATGCAATTTTCGTCAAGGGTTGGGTTAAGTGAACGAAGCTGATTAACGTCAATATGATGAAGCAAAGCAATCAAGTTACAAGTATCTCCCTCGCGGACGGTATACATAATCCGCCCATCTGGACCAGCGGTTGGGGTCTGAAACTCGCCACTTTGTAGCGGAGGGGAGGCTTGCGCCGAAAATGAAAGTCCTACAAGTAGGGCAAAAAGAAGCGGTAAACCAAGTAAAAAGAGAAATTTTATTTTCATGATATTGGCATTATATCATCGGTGAAGGGATGCAGAAACACACCTGTTTAGGCGGGAGCACTCAAAGGTTGTTGGTTAAGCGGCTAAAGGCAAAATATCATTGCTACG
>JAOZOM010000443.1 GCA_029933275.1 Anaerolineales bacterium
GATGCGATTCGAGAAAAACAACTTCGCGCGTATGCTCCAAAATAGCGGGGATGTCGGAGGCGGCGAACATTTCGCCCTCGCCGTAGCCAATCACCACGCCGCCCGCGTTGCCAATGCGCGCCGTGACGATTTTATCCGGCTCATCGGCGGAGATGAGGACAATGACGTTTGCGCCCTTAATTTGCTCAAAGGTCGCCCGTGCCGCTTCAACAAGATTTAGCCCGCTGGCGAGATAATGCTCCACAAGGTGAACGATGGTCTCGGTATCGGTCTCGGAGGCGAAATCTACGCCTTCCGCGCTGAGTTCATCGCGCAGTTCGAGGAAATTTTCCACGATTCCGTTGTGGACGACTACGACTCGTCCCGTATGCCCGATATGGGGATGCGCGTTCTGCTGGTTGGGCGCGCCGTGCGTAGCCCAGCGCGTATGCCCGATGCCGATTTTCCCGCTAATGGGCGATTCTGCGACCAATTCCGTCAGGCGGGAGAGTTTCCCCGCTTCGCGCCGCACTTCGATTTTGTTGTTTTCCAATACGGCGATGCCCGCCGAGTCATAGCCGCGATATTCGAGTTTCTTTAATCCGCCAAGAATGATGGGGGTTGCGTTGCGGGGTCCGATATAAGCTACGATTCCACACATAGGAGTTCCTCCATTGGGTTCAAGGTTTAAGGTTGCAAGTTGAAAGTTAAGTGCAAGTTTGCAATCTTAAACTTTAAACCTTGAACCTTAAACTCGCGTCCACTCCTTTGCATTTTGTCCGCGAGGTTGCCGTCGCGGCATTGTTGCAAGGTTTTGTTTGGAGGGAAAGGTGGTCGGGTGGTGGCACACCACGGAGGGCTTCCGCTGATCTTTCGATTTTGGTTCTCTGCCCCCACCCTCTGTCCTTCGGACATCTCCCCCCGAAGGGGGGGAAACCCATCCTTCCCACTTCGGGGGAGGCTAGGTGGGGGCTGAGAGTTATTCCCATCTTGCGATGGGGAACCCTCTTCCTCGTCACCCTTCGACTACTCCTTTCGGGGAGTGCTCAGGGTCATGCGCTGTCTTTCCCGCTTGTGGATGTGTTCCGCAAGCAGGGAAATTATACTCTATTGGGTGATTTTCGTATGTGTTTTATGGAGGTGGCGGAAAAAGATGAGGGGTTTGCGTCTTGTGATGAAAAGGGTAATTAGCTTATCTCCAAGAAATAGCTTTTTTAGGGCAACCAAGTTTTGGGTCGTGGTCGATGCGGTTTTTCATCTCCCCAAAAAAGGAAAAAGGCAGTTCACTTTCAAAGTGAACTGCCTTTTTCCTTTTAATCTTGTTTCGATTTTAGCAATCGAAGG
>JAOZOM010000444.1 GCA_029933275.1 Anaerolineales bacterium
AGAAGGAGAAGCCGAAGCCGCGCGTGATTTGGGCGTGCTACACCTCCCCAACGTGAGACTCAACCCAAGCGGGACACCATTAATCTCCTCCATGTTTGCGCTCGCCCGCGAAAATAGCGAGAGCCCACTTTTGGGGATTATCAATACCGATATCCTTCTCATGGACGATATAACGGAAGCAAGCCAAAGGATCGCGTCGCGTTTCGAGAAATTCGTCATAATGGGACAACGCTGGGATTTAGACCTCACCGATTTAATGGATTTCTCCGCAGGCTGGCAATCCCGCTTAAGAGAAAAAGTAGCTCGCGAGGGCGAATTACATCGTCCCGCCGGGAGCGATTATTTCATCTTCCCACGCGCCTGCTACACTGACATCCCCGATTTTGCGATTGGGCGAGCGGGCTGGGATAATTGGATGATCTACAAGGCGCGTTCCGAGCGTTGGGCGGCGATTGATGCCACGCCCGACGTGATGATTGTGCATCAAAACCACGATTATCGGCATTTGGCGGGCGAAGAAATTCACTATAGCGCGCCGGAGACAAAGAAAAATGTGGCGCTGGCAGGCGGTGTGGCGGAGACAAGATTTACGATTGTGGACAGCAATTTTCAGCTAAGAGATGGTAAAATCCTGCGCCCACGCCCCACAAGCGGACGATTTTGGCGCGCCATCGAACTCTTTTTACGAAGCGTGTTTTTCTTCTTGCCAGAAGATAGGTTAGAGAAAATCGTCCGCCCAAAACGCTGGAGAAAAAAGTTATCACGAATATTTTCGAATAAAACGAATAGCACGAATAATTAAAAATATTCGTATCATTCGTTAAATTCGACCTATCCGTGATAAAAACCTGCAACTTTAAACTTTAAACTTGGAACTAAAACCATGCGAAAAGGACAAAACCCCGCAAAATCTGTAAAAACTGTCGCCAAGCCGGAGCGGATCACCGTTGCCGTCTTGACCTATCTCCCCTTTTTGAGTGGATTCTACGAAGAAGGGCTGGACGTGCTGAAGGTGAGCCTAGAATCCATGCGAAAAGATGCCGGCTTGCCCTTCGACTTGATGGTCTTCGACAACGGCTCTTGCGCCGAAGCACGGGATTATTTAATCAGCGAAAAAGAAGCTGGGGGCATTCAGTATTTGCTGCTCTCTGAGAAGAATGTCGGCAAAGGCGGCGCGTGGAATATAATTTTGGCTGGTGCGCCTGGCGAGATCATCGCCTATGCTGACAGCGATATTCTCTACTATCCAAAATGGCTCTCTCGCTCGGTTGAGATTTTAGAAACTTTCCCGAATGTGGGCATGGTTACGGCAAGACCCT
>JAOZOM010000445.1 GCA_029933275.1 Anaerolineales bacterium
GTTTGCGAGATATTTGAGATTAGAACGCCCAAGCCCAAGGACCCCATTAAAAAGATCAGGCTAAGACCAAAGAGCAAGCCCACACTCCCTACAACGGGAACGCCAAAAATTACCACTCCGGTACCAACGGTCATAGCAACGTTAATGAGAGATATCGCCACAAACGGGAGTATTTTTCCAAGCATAAGCTCCCATGATTTAATCGGCGTGACAACCAACTGCTCCATCGTTCCTTGTTCCCTTTCACGAACAATTGCAAAAGCTGTTAATAAGAGAGTTTGAATTTGCAAGATAACAGCGACCAATCCGGGAATCATAAAAACCATCTGTCGCATATTCGGGTTATATAAGAAACGTAGATGAGTTGAAATCGGCAATGTAATCCCAATAGGCAAGCCGCTTTTTGAGAGTCGTTCAATCAATATTTTTTGTGAGTTAGCCTGCCCAACTGTTTCTGCCGCTAATTGAGCCGCCTGTGCCACTGATGGATCTGATCCGTCAATATAAAATTGAACGGGGCTGGTTTCTCCCGTAGCCAACTTGCGACCGAAGTCTTCGGGAATAAGTATCCCGGCTTTCACTTTCCCGCGATCCATCAGTTCAAGAATATCCTTTTCACTATCAACATAGTGCGTTGCGAGGAAGTATCCACTAACTTCGTATTTATCTACAAATTCTCGACTTATATCCGTCTTGGATTGATCTGCAACGGCTAAAGGAAGGTCTTCAATATCTGTTGCAACAGCATATCCAAGCAATAGCAACAACATTACAGGCATGAATATCGCTAATGCAAGGGTACGCGGGTCTCGGATGATGTGGATGAACTCCTTGCGTGCGATTGTCCACATTCGTTTCATACTATATCTCCTTTGTTTTCAAGTTCAGCATCAATGGAAGCCTGGCGTTCGGTTTTAATCATGCTGACAAATACATCTTCAAGCGAAGGCAGGATTTTCTCAATCAGATTAACTGCAACACCTTCGCTTTTCAATTTCTTACTAATTCGCTTTATTACAGCTTCTTCTTCAATTGTGACGTGAATCAATGCGCCGTGCATGGCAACTTCGATCACGCCTGGCATTTCCTTTAACGTCGGCAATGCTTTTCTCGGTGAATTACAATCTATTTCCACCAAAGGATCTTTAATACTTGCTCTGAGGCTATCGGGGTCGGCAAGAGCAACGAGATTTGAACGGTACATCATCCCGATATTATTGCAGTATTCAGCCTCGTCCATATAATGTGTGGTCGCCAGAACACTAACATCTTGCCCGGCAAGGTCGTAAATCAAATCCCAAAATTCCCGTCTGGAAAT